>CAZTLA010000167.1:0-7003 GCA_964614365.1 uncultured Syntrophales bacterium
CTTATCGTTTCATAGACTGGAGCTTCTCTTTTGTGAGCAGAAAATCCTTCCGGTTGTAGTGGACGTACTCATAATCCTGACCGAGCTTTATGGCATTGACGGGACACGCCTCCTGACAGTAGCCGCAGTATATGCACCTCAGGGCATCGATTTCGTACTTTGCCGGGTAGCGCGAACCGTCCTCATTTTCCCGTATTTCAAGGCTTATGCAGCGGGAGGGACAAACGGCGACGCACAGGCCGCAGGCGACGCACAGGGTTTCGCCCCGGCTATTCTTCTCGAAATACTGGATGCCTCTCCAGCGGGCGGCTAGGGGTCTTCGCTCCTCCGGGTACCGGATGGTAATCGGTTTGGAGAAGAGTCTCTTTAATGTCAGAAACAACCCTTTGAGAAGTGGGAGGATCATTGTTTCACCTTACCGAAAATGAGGCAAAGAAGGCGGTTATCACCAGGTTCAGGAGCGCCAGCGGGAAAAGCACCTTCCACCCGAATTTCATAATGTGGTCGTAGCGCAACCGCGGGAAGGTGCCCCTGATCCAGATAAAGACAAATATCATCGCCAGTGTTTTTATGATGAACCACAGCGGTCCCGGAAGGAACGGCCCCATCCAGCCGCCGAGAAAGAAGGTGGTGCACAGGGCGGCGACCGTTACCAGGTGAGCGTACTCGGCGATCATGAACAGGGCGAATTTCATGCTGCTGTATTCTATGTTGAAACCGCAGGCAAGTTCGCTTTCCGATTCCGGCATGTCGAAGGGCGTTCTGTTTATCTCAGCGAGGGCGGCCACCACGTAGAGCAGGAAGGCGAAGGGCTGGTAAACGATAAACCACGTGTCCCGCTGCGCCTCCACGATCGTGGTAAGCCTGAGGGAACCGGCCAGAATGATGGCGCCCTTGAGGATTATGCCCAGGGCGACCTCGTAGCTGATCATCTGCGCCGCAGCCCTGAGCGCGCCGAGAATGCCGTACTTGTTGTTCGAAGACCACCCGCCGAGAACGATGCCGTACTCTCCCACCGTCGCCAGGGCAAACACGTACAAAATGCCGATGTCCACATCTGCGATGACGAGCTCTATTTCTCTGCCGAACAGATGGACTTTGTCTCCAAAGGGGATGAGGGCGAACAGGGAAAGCGCCGTAACGAAGGAAATGATGGGCGCCAGGATATAAACGGGTTTATCCGCGTTCAGGGGGATCACGTCTTCCTTGAAGAAGGATTTAATACCGTCCGCGATGGGCTGCCATATGCCGAAGGGGCCTACCCTGTTCGGTCCGAGTCGGACCTGTATGTATCCGAGAAACTTCCGTTCCACCAGGGTAAGGTAGGCGACGCAAAACATCAGACAGGCGATGACCACGATATTTTTTATCAGGGCTTCCAGAACAAAGTACAAGGTTTCCATATTCCTAACCTTTAGTCAATGAGACGTGGACCACTTTCGCCGGTTCCGCGGTGAGCTTCAACATATCTTGTCTTTCTTTGAAGAGTACCGCCTCCAGGATCCCCTTTTTGAGGCCTTCCTTCACGGTTACGGAGCGGACGGATGCGCCTCGGTTGTTCTCCAGTACCAGAAGATCTCCATCCTCTGCGCCAAGGTCTGAGGCGTCTTCGGGGGAAATGAAGAGGGCGTCTTTTTGAACCAGGTCGATGCCTTTTGCGGCGGCATGCCTGCCCACGAGATAATCGCTGATGAAGAGATCACGCAGGATCAGTTTGTAGGGCCTTTCTGCGGATGTGGCTGGAGTCAGCGGGGAGGGCACGACAAACCGCTCCTTCGTCCTGCGGGCGGCAACGGTCAGCCTGTCGCCCGACATTTGCAGTGTGCCGCCGGTCATCATTGCCTCACTGATCTCCTGGGGCGACGCGTAAAGAATTCCTCCCAGGCTGTGCAACAGAAGCCGCAGGAACTCGAATCCCCTCGAAACGCCGCCCGTTGCCTGATGCAACGTCCTCACGGCGCCGTCCTGGGATATGACCGTGCCGTTCTTTTGAGAATAGGGCGAGGAGGGAACGACCAGGTGCGCAAAATCCAGGAGCGGCGAAGGAAGAATGTCGCAGGATGCCAGGAAATTCATTTTGAGAAGGCGTTCCCGCAGGGGCGTTCCGTCCAGATAGGCGAAGGGATTGTCTTCGAAAATCAACAGTCCCGAAAGGCTTGGATTGAGGAGAACTTCGTGGGCAGGAAGCAGCTTGGCTGTGGCCGTTGCGGCGCCGAGTGCATTGGCCTGCAGCGCAATCGGCATGACGGCGCCCTCTTTGTGCAGGTTCTTCAAAAGACAGAAATTCAGCAACGCCGCCATGCCGTCGTCGCGGCGGCTGATTCCGGAGCCGAAAATGACGCCGATTTTCACGGCGCCTCTGATAAGCGAATATGCCTTGTCAAAGGCTTCGCCGTTTATGTCGCAGATGCCGAGTGCATGGTCCCCGCCATAGGCCCTTAGGGAAGCGGAAAAATCAGCGAACCCCGCAAATCCGTTCGCCTCTGCGGCATGCTTCCCCTCTTCGATCAATCGTGCGGAAAGAGCGTTGAAAAGACAGGAATCCGTTCCCGGTCCGACCTGAAGGTACGCATCGGCAATGCGAACCAGGGGGGTGGGGATGGGATCGATAACGACAACCTTGGCGCCGTTGTTTTTGACTGCTTCCCTCACCTTGTTGGCCAGGAGGTGGTTGTTCAACAAGAGGCCGGCGCCTGCCACGACGATGAGCTCGCATTCGGCGAGTGACCCGTAATGGTACCGATGACCCATGCCCGCTTTTCCCAGGGCCTCAAGCGTCCTGCCGGTGTGGTAATAGGCGGATGATCCCACGGGGCTGTTCCCCAGGCGCTCCGCTATCCGCGAGACGAGATAGATTTCCTCGTTCGTGGAACGCGGGGAGACGATGAACCCGATGCCCTTCCCATCGGCGCTGAGCTTCCTGAGATGCGAGGCGGTAACGGTTACCGCTTCCGCCAGGTCTATGGTCTTTTCGTTGCCGCCGATGGAGAGCCGGGGGAAACGGAGAATCGCCTCGCTGTTTGCGAAGTCGTAACCGAATCTGCCCCGTACGCACAGGGAGCTTCCCTCGGGATCTGCCGAACCGTTCGCGGCGAGCACCTTGCTTATGTATCTGCCGTCGAACACGTCGAGGCCAAGTTGGCAGCCGAAACCGCAATGGGGGCAGGTGGTATCGACGCGCCCGCTCTGCCAATGCCTCTTCTTGATGGGGCTGAGCCGTTCCGTCAGTGCGCCCACGGGGCACAGGGAGATACATTCCCCGCAGGATATGCAGTCGGCGGCGTTGACGGTGGAAACCCTCGCGCCGGAGCCGCTGCCTGCGATATCGATGGCCTCTCTCCCGGATATCTCGCGGCAGGCGCGAAAACACCGGGCGCAGAGTACGCACCGGTTTTCCCAATATCGTATCAGGGGCGTGGCATAGGCCGCCGCCGCATCTTCGCGTTTGACGGCGTACTCGCTCCGTTCTATGCCGTGTTCGTACACGAGATCCTGGAGCTTGCACTCGCCGCCCTTGTCGCACTGGGGACAGTCGAGGGGATGGTAGCTCAGAAGCAACTGCAAAAAATCCTTCCGCATGCCGTGAAGGACGTCCGATTGCGTGGTTACGAAGAGTCCGTCGAGGACCGGGGTGACGCAGGAGGTTACAGGTTTGTCGTAGCCCTCCACCTGGACGAGACAGAGGCGACACGATTGCATGGGCAAAAGATGCTCATGGTGACAGAGAGTCGGTATGGGTATGCCGTTTTCCCGCGCCGCATCCAGGATGGTTTTGCCTTCCCGGGTTTTTATCTCTTTGCCGTCGATCGTTAACGTTATCATGTCCGTCCCGTGGATTTCACGCCGTTGCTATCATGCCGATCCGGTAGCAGCGGAGGCACCGCGCCGCTTCGGTCAAGGCCTCGTTGGTTTTGAGGCCTTCCTCCACTTCATCGAACGAAAGTTTCCTCGACTCGGGAGGAAGCATGCGCAGGTGGATCTTCTGTCGGCCGCCCGGTACGCCGGGCTTTTCGTTCTTGTCGTATACTTTGATCGTGGAAAAGAGGCTGATGAACCGTTCTTCCATCGAGGGCTCCGGATCCTTGCCGCGGAGGTAGCGGTCTATCTTGTCCGCGGCCCGCTTGCCGTTGCCGCCGGCGCGCACGAGAACGTCGGGGCCGGTTACGCAGTCTCCCGCCGAGAAAATCCCCTTCCGGGAGGTCTCGAAGGTATTCGGATCGCTGGCAAGCGTACTGCGTTTCGTTAGGTGAACAGCGTCTTTTTCTTCGAGGAACGACAGGTCAATCGTCTGGCCGATGGCGGGGATAATGATGTCCGTCTCGATGACGAACTCCGAACCGGGCACCGGCACCGGCCGCCGCCGTCCGCTCTCGTCGGGTTCTCCCAGCTCCATCCGTATGCACTCCACCCCGGTTACCTTCCCGTCCTTTGCGATGATTCTCTTCGGGTTGCACAGGTAGTGGAAATTGACTTTTTCCTCTTCCGCGTCCCGGATTTCCACGGGGTCGGCGGGCATTTCCTTTTTCGTTCTCCGGTACACGAGGTTAACGTCGGATTTGCCGATGCGGAACGAGGAACGCACGCAGTCGATGGCCACGTTGCCGCCGCCCACCACCACAACCTTCTTCCCCTCGGGGTAGGGGTCGCGGCCCAGATTTATATCCAGCAGGTACTGAACGCCCGGGATGAAGCCCTGGTAGTCCGCGTCTTCTCCGTCGACGCCCATGGGCGAACTGCCCTGGGCGCCGACGCCGATGAAGATGGCGTCATAGTCCCTTTGGAGATCGGCGACGGTTACGTCCTTTCCCGCCGTGACGTTGCAGCGGATCTCCGCACCCGCTTCCCTTACCCGGTCGGCTTCCCGGCGCAGGATGTCCCTGGGCAGGCGGTAATCAGGGATGCCTACCGCCGCCATTCCGCCCGGTTCGGGCAGGCGCTCGAATACCGTCACCCCGTATCCCTTGAGACCCAGATAGTAGGCGCAGGAAAGACCTGCGGGACCGGCGCCGATGACGGCGACGTTCTTTCCCCTGGGCGCTTGCCGGTCAACCCGGCGGGGACTCCTCTTTTCGATTTCGTAGTCGGCGACGAACCGCTTGAGATACTTGATGGCGATCGATTCGTCGATATTGGCCCTGCGGCAGTTGGACTCGCAGGGGCGTATGCAGACTCTTCCCAGGGTGCCGGGGAGACAGGTGTCGCACCGGATGGTGGCAAGCGATGCGCGATATTTTCCTTCGTGGATCTCTTCGATATATTTGGGGATGTTCAGGCTGCTGGGACAGGCGTTCATGCAAGGCGCCGTGACGGCGCTCCGGTATTTACCCGCGGCGGCCTTTCTGCCCTCGGCAACAGCGCGGGAGAAGGCGTCCGCAAAGTGTTCCAGGGCGTGCAGGACGGGAGTGAGGCCAGTCTGTCCTATCTGGCACCGGGAGCCATCCCTGATGTGGCGGGCGAGTTGCCGTATCCGGGCAAGATCTTCGGGCCGGCCCCGTCCAGCGGCTATTGTTTGCAGCAGGTCCCGCACGATCAGGGTGCCGATGCGGCACGGCAGGCATTTCCCGCAGGACTCCGTTTGCACCGCCGTCACGTACTGGGCGCACATGTCGACAATGTCCACGTCCTCGTCGCACAGAACAATGCCGTCCCAGCCCATGAAGGCCTTGATGCGCTCGCCCTTCATGAATTCCTCGGGGAGCCTGATGGCGACCGGCTCCCGATAATCCTTGTCGCCCTTGCCCCGGTTGTCGACCAGTTCGTTCTGCCACGTGCTGAAAAGTATGTTTCCCATAGTTACCTTATCTGTCAATCTCGCCCAGCACAATATCGATGCTGCCAATGGCGGCAACCACGTCCGCCACCATCTGTCCTTCGATCATCTTGGGCAGGGCGCTCAGATTGATGAAGGAGGGCGGGCGGATCCTCATGCGGAACGGCTTGTTTGAGCCGTCGCTCACGAAAAAGAAGCCGAGTTCTCCTTTCGAGGATTCTATCGATGCGTATGCCTCCCCGCGCGGGGGCTCGAAGCCTCTCTCAAAGATTTTAAAATGTCGTATGAGGGCGGCGATATCCTTTGCCACGTCTTCTTTGTCCGGAGGCACGACGCGGGCCGCCTCGGACAGGACGGGTCCCGCCGGCAGAGTATTGATCGCCTGCTCGATGATCCGGTTCGACTGTCTCATTTCCTTGAGCCTGACCACGTAACGGTCGTAGACGTCGCCGCGTTCGCCCAGGGGAATTTCAAAATCAAATTCGTCGTAACCCGAGTAGGGGTAGGCCTTTCTCACGTCATAGTTGACCCCAGAGGCGCGAAGCACGGGGCCGGTGATTCCATAGTTTATGGCATCTTCCCGAGAAAGGGGGGCGATGCCTTGGGTCCTTTTTTTCCAGATGATGTTTTCCGTGAGGAGCGTTTCGTATTCGTCTATTCGACTCGGGAAATCCCGCACGAATGCCTTGACTTCCGCGGCGAAGCCGTCGGGAATGTCCTTGGCGAGACCGCCGATCCTGATGAAACTCGGCGTAAGCCGGGCGCCCGTGACCTGCTCCAGCATGCCGAGGATGGCTTCCCTTTCCCGGAAGGCATAAAAGAGGACCGTCATTGCCCCCAGGTCGAGGGCGTGGGTTGCAATCCAGAGGAGATGCGCCGCCAGGCGCTGAAGTTCCGCGAGGAGGACCCGCAGGTACTGTGCCCTTTTGGGGATCTTGAGATCGAGCAGCTTTTCCACGGCAAGGCAATAGGCCAGGTTGTTGGAAAGGGCGCTGGTGTAGTCCAGCCGGTCCGTGAGCGTCAGGGCCTGGGGGTAGGTCATCGACTCCGACAGTTTCTCAACGCCGCGGTGGAGATAACCGATGTGGGGCACGGCCTTGGTTACTATTTCACCGTCCAGTTCGAGGAGCACTCTCAGCACCCCGTGCGTTGCCGGGTGTTGCGGCCCCATGTTGATCGTCATGGTGCGCTTTTCAGCCATTGAATCCGCCATCCGTTCTGGTTTCTTCTTCC
>CAZTLA010000168.1:0-6889 GCA_964614365.1 uncultured Syntrophales bacterium
GGTCTTTCCGGGAAAGTCTCTTTCCGTCTTCGACTTTGATGGCTTTCAGCACGCCTCCCCTGGCGACGGTTTCCTGGAACAGCTTGAAGCCGGAGTTCTTTACGATATCCGTCAAATCCCTGAGTTCCATGCCGAACCGAACGTCAGGATTGTCTTTTCCGTAGCGGTTCATGGCATCGTGATAGGTGAGCCGAGGAAAGGGTATCGTTAGTTCCCGGTTCAGACAGGTCCTGAAGAGGTGCTGCATAAGGAGTTCCACGATCCGGATGATGTCGTCCTCGGCGATGAACGACATCTCCACGTCTATCTGCGTAAATTCTGGCTGGCGGTCCGCGCGCAGGTCTTCGTCGCGGAAGCACCTGACGATCTGGTAGTAACGGTCGAATCCGGAAACCATCAGGAGCTGCTTGAAGATCTGGGGCGACTGGGGCAGGGCGTAAAACATCCCCTTGTTGACGCGGCTGGGAACGAGATAGTCGCGGGCCCCTTCAGGCGTGCTTTTGGTGAGAACGGGGGTTTCCACTTCTATAAAGCCTGCCTGCTGGAAATAGTGCCTGGTTTCGGCAGCGACCTTGCTCCTTAAGATGAGATTCTGCTGGATCTTGGGACGTCTCAAGTCGATGTAGCGGTATTTGAGGCGTACCGATTCTGCGGTGTCCGTTTCTTCGTCGAGGGGGAAGGGGGGTGTTTTTGCCTCGTTGAGTATCTTTAAATCGTTCACCAGGACTTCGATCTCGCCGGTTTTCAGGGCGGGGTTCTCCATTCCTCCGGGTCTCTTTCGCACCGCGCCGGCAACGGCCAGGACGAACTCGCTCCGTATGGCGTGTGCCTTCGCGTGGACTTCGGGATTTACATCGGGGTTGAAAACAACCTGCGCGATGCCTTCACGGTCCCGCAAGTCCACAAAGATGACGCCGCCGTGGTCCCGACGGCGATGCGCCCATCCCATGAGCACCACTTCTTTCCCTATATCCTCGGCGGTAATACCGCCGCAGTAGTGCGTTCTCTTTTTTTCGGTAATGAATTCAGCCACGGTGTGTTGGTTCCTCTCCGAATCTGTTTGCGATCGTTTCTTCTATATTTTCGATGGACAGGCTTACCTGCGTACTCTCCCGCATGTCCCTGAGTTCGACGTTGCCTGCCGCAAGTTCCCGGTCGCCAAAGATGAGGGCGTAACGACAATCCAGCTTGTTCGCCCTTTTCATCTGGCTTTTCAGGCTTTTTCCGCCGTAATCCATTTCAGAGGGAATTCCTCGCAATCGCAGGCGATGGCAGAGGCTGAAGGCCCGTTTCTGGGCGTCGTCGCCAAGTGCGGCGATAAACATATAGGGATGTGCCGCGAAGTCTTCAACCTTTAAAGGTAAAAGAGAGATCAAACGCTCCATGCCGATGGCGAAGCCGATGCCCGGAATGTCCGGCCCGCCGAGGTCTTTAACGAGACCATCGTATCGTCCACCGCCCACGACGGCATTTTGCGCGCCCAGGAATTCAGTGGTTATCTCAAAGGTTGTCCGGGTATAGTAATCAAGACCGCGCACCATTGCCGTGTTCACGAAAAAGGAATGACCGAAGTCCGTGAGGGAGGACGTCACCGTCTCGAAATGTTTTCTGCAACTCTCACAGGCCACATCGATGAGCCGTGGCGCATCGCCCATGATCCGCCGGCAATCGGCGCCCTTGCAGTCAAAAACGCGCAGGGGATTGGTGTTGAGGCGGCGCCGGCAATCCTCGCAGAGGCCCTCTTTTCTCCCTTCCAGGAAGGATAAAACGGATTGCCGGAAGGAAGGACGGCACGCTACGCATCCAAGGGTGTTTATTTCGAGCTTAACATCCGCCAGTCCGAGGTCTTTGAGAAGCTGGAGGAGGAGCATAATAACCTCGGCATCCACGCGAGGATCATCGTAGCCGAGATATTCCACATCGATCTGATGAAACTGACGGTACCGGCCTTTTTGCGGTCTTTCCCGCCGGAACATGGGTCCGATGGTGAATAATTTTGCCCGTGGATCGGCGGCATACAGGGCATGCTCGATATAGGCGCGGATGATGGACGCAGTGGCTTCCGGGCGCAGGGTGAGCGATTCCTCCCCCTGGTCAACAAACGTGTACATCTCCTTTTCCACGATATCCGTTGCGTCGCCGATGCCCCGTCGAAAGAGATCGGTCTTTTCCAGGACGGGCGTCCGTATCTCCCGGATGCCGAAATCGGCAAATATCTTACGGACCTTCTCTTCAATAGAACGCCATTTTCCCGCCTCTTCCGGCAGAATATCTTTGAATCCTTTGACCGTGGTAACGCTGCTCATAACATGCCTGTCTTTCGTGTGTTCTCTCTGTGAGGCGGTATTGCCTAACATATACGGCAGTTAAAGGCAATAAAAATGACGACTCCACAGAAAGTGAAGCCGCCTGCTGGCAAAGACTGTCAGCCGGGAAACGTTTATTCCGGGAAGAGAGTCACGTTCTGTCCCCGGTAAGTATGAACGCTGACCTTTCGGCCATCGGTAGAAACAGTCACCGCGCCGTCATGGTCTGTTCTGAGGATGCGAGCGCCAAGCATTCTGTAGCGCCTTAAAACGTCCGGGTGGGGATCGCCGAAGGTATTGCCCGCCCCGCAACTGACAATGGCAATGCGCGGCGATACCAGCCGGAGGAACGGGATGGCGCTGGATGAATACCCGCCATGGTGAGGCACAAGAATGATGTCGCTTTTCAGGTTTTTGCCTTCGCGGACGAGGCGCATTTCCGTCGCGTTCGAGATATCGGACGGCAGCAGAAGGCCGATCTCGCCGTAGATCAGTTTAATGACGAGAGAACCGTTGTTTACGATATCGAAGTGGTCATACTCTCTGCCCGCAAGGGACGTGCCGGGGTTTAAAATCACGATCCTGACGCTGCCCGTCTCCATGTCTCCCGTTTTCTCCGTTACCACTTTGTGCGTAACGCCCTTTTTATCTATTTTCCTGATAAAATCCCCATAGAGTTCATGGGGCGACATCTGCCCGTTCGTCCATACCTCCCTGACGTCGAAGTTATCGAGAATGTACAGGAGTCCTTGAAGATGATCGGGGTGAGGATGCGTGAGGACAAGGACATCTATTGTCTTAATCCTTTTTTGCCATAAAAAGGGTGCGATCACGTATCTGCCCGTATCGAAATCCGTATTCGCCAGACCGCCGCCGTCCACGAGCATTTTCTTGCCGCCGGGGAATTGAACCAGTGTGGCGCCGCCCTGACCCACGTCAATGGCGGTCAAATGAAGATTTTTACCGCGGGTGTCCTTGATATGAAGGTACACGGCGTGCGCGGCGAAGAAGAGGAGGCAGGCGACGAGGCTAATCGTGATCAGGCGTCCCGTAACCACGGTCCTTTCCGGCTTTTCCTGCCGGAGTGCCGGCAGTCTAAGATCGATCAGGCGCATGAGCAGGACGATAAAAAGGTAATAGACTGCTATTTCGGGGAGCGTGGGCGTCGTTACGAAAAAAGATCCGCCCGGGATTGCGGCCAGATAATCCACGATGGAGAGCGATGCGCTCACAAAGGATAGGGCTATTTTCAGCAGGAAAAGCGCAATCACCGGTGACAGGGGAAAAGCAACGATGATTGCCAGGCACAGGGGAAGGGCGATTGTCCCAAGCAGCGGTACGACGAGCAGGTTGGCAATAAGCACTATTGTTGATAATCTGTTGAAATACAACGCGACAATGGGCGCCGTGCCGAGCGTGGCGCCCAGGGATACGGCGATCAGAAGGCAGACACCTGCCAATAACCGGTTAAGACGGGGTTGGGGCGCCTCGTTTTCCTGGAACCGTTGGAGAAACAAGCGCGATATTCTCGGCGTTATGGTAAAAAGGGAGATAATGGCTGCGAAGGAAAGTTGAAACGAGACGTCGAACAGGGCCGGGGGATACACGGCGAGAATCACCAGAGCGGAGAGTGCAAGTATGTTGTGGAGATTTCGTTCCTTGTACAGAAGAATGGCCGCGAGCAGTCCCATAGTCATCAGGGTAGCCCTGATGGCGGGGAAGCTCATGCCGACGATAGAGGCATAAAGCATGACCGGGAGCAGGGCAAAAAATGTTGAGACTTTTGTTATATCAATTCTCAGCAGGAGGTATTCAGAACGTTTCAGCAGGAAAGCAATGATAAAAATTGATAATGCGGCAATCGTTCCCACGTGAAAGCCGGAAACGGAGAGGATGTGAGACGTGCCCGTCATATTGAAACGATCCCTGACGTTGCGGGGGATATTCTGCTGCTCGCCCAGCGTCAGCGCTTGTATGATTTCTCCCTGCGGAGAAGGGGAATTGGCGCGGATGAATATTTTGAGCCTGCTTCTAAAATTTTCTATGGTGGAGCGGTAAGAGTTTCCCTGATTTTCACGGAGCAGGATAATTTCCGAGGGGTTTTTTATGAATCCCCGTACCAGAATATTCCGGTAACGAAGTGATCGTTCATAATCGAATCCCCCGGGATTTTTGAAATTACGGGGAGTTTTCAGGTTTGTTTTGCACAGTACGTAATCACCGTAGTTGAAGGGGATGTCTATTTTGGCAGAAAGCAGGACAAGACCCTGTACCGGTATATCGGAACCATTTTCCCGAATCATGCGCGCAGAAACAATCAGCTCTTTCCTGTCGGGGAATATTTTGGGATTCTCACAGATTACGCCTTCAATTTCGATTTTACCCTTGTCGGCATGGTTTTTCACATGATCATGAGGCGGTTTCCGGTAGAGATAGAGGCTTATATGGAGAATACCCAGCAAATAAAGGGACACAAGCAGGCAGGGGACAATAAGGCTCTTGATTTGTTTCATTCTGAATACGAGCAGTAATCCCAGCGTCAAAAACACTCCGGCGAGAAGGGATGCCGGGGGAGGCGCGACGTAACTACCGGTCACAATCCCTGTAGCGAAGGCTAAAATAAGGGGAGTGAGTGGCTGTTGCATGACCTAAATTCGTTAGCAATAATTTGGTGAATATTATACTATCTACCGGTCCATAATAGGTGAAGGAGCTGGTCTTGAACGAAGTCTTTTTCCCCGATCCCGGAAGTCCGATAAAGAGACTGCGAATCTTGCTGATCTCGCGAGTGGCGATAGTTTCCTGCTTACTGGTCATTTCCCTTTTCAGTGAGATCAAGGGAGCAGGAATATGGCCTGGGAAGTCCTTTTCCTTCTTTTACCTCATTATCTTCCTCGTGTATATTCTTTCTCTCGCATACGGGGTACTTTTTAAGTTTCTCGATAATGTGCGCGTTTTTGTTTACCTGCAGAATATCTGCGACGTATTGCTGATTACCGCCTTGGTATACGTTACCGGAGGGGCACACAGTATCTATAGCGTTTTTTACCCCCTCGTAATCATTTATCCCGTACTATTCTTGGGACGAAACAGCGGCATACTTATCGCCTCTGGCTGCAGTGTGCTCTATGGTTTGATGCTGGGACTGGAATTGTATGGTGTCATTCACCCCGCAGGAACTTTTGCCGGTGACTATCCATTGGAGCCCGGATATTTCTATTCGAGAATTCTTACTCACGTGCTTTCTTTTTACACCACGGCATTCTTAGCACGTTTCGTTGTGGAGCAGGAAAAAAAGGCACGGGTACTGCTTGAAGAAAAGGAAAATGCCTTTGGTCAGCTCGACCAACTGCATCGGAGCATTATTGAATCCGTTGACGCCGGTATTATTACCATAAATCTTCAGGGGAGGGTAAAATCATTCAACAGAGCCGCCGGGGAGATTACCGGTTATACATCGGCAGAAGTGGAAAACAGAAACATTGGCGACATCTTCCCCGGCTTCAAACCGGCGCCGGAAAGGATCAACCGGTCAAATGGTCGTTCGTTAACGAAAAGGCGGGTTGAAATTACCGTTCCCGGGAAGAATGACAATAATGTATTATTAGGCTGTTCCGTATCCCCCCTCAAGGATAACAAAGAACGACACATCGGAGAAATCATTATTTTCCGGGATATGACGGCAATAAAAGAAATGGAAGACAATCTGGATAAAAGCCGCCGGCTCGCCTTTATTGGAGAAATGGCGGCAAGCCTTGCCCACGAGATCCGTAACCCCCTGGCTTCTATCAGCGGCTCGATCCAGGTCCTGCAAAAAGGACTTGATTTGAATGAAACAGACGAGAAACTGATGCAGATCATTCTCAGAGGCAAGGATCAGTTGGAGATTTTTATGAAAGATTTTCTTTTTCTTGCCAGGCCTCATTCCAACGTCTATGAAAAAACGGACCTGAAGGAAGTCATAGATGATGCGATTGAATCTGTGCGCTACGGGCAGGATTGGAATGAGAGCATTGAAGTGGTGTGGGAACTCCTGACACCCGCCACGACGATTGAGGTAAATCGGGCGGAAATTCGACAGGTAATGTGGAACCTGTTGCTGAATGCCGTACAGTCGATGCCTGACGGAGGAAGACTGACTATTGCGGTTAGCCGCATGACTCTTCCGGGGAGGGATTCGGACGAGTATATGGAAATACGGATCAGTGACAATGGCATGGGGATCGATGAAAAAGATCTCAAGAAAATATTTGAACCTTTTTACACAACAAAGGAAAGAGGAACGGGCCTCGGTTTAGCTGTTGTGAGCAGGATTATAGAAGGGCATTGCGGTAAAATACGCATGGAGAGCCGTCTCACTGAAGGAACGACTTGCATCGTATGGCTGCCGTTGACGGTACATATGAATAGCGAAGAATAATGAGTCCCTCGTGGATCAATGGTATTTGCCGTAAAGGTTCGCCTGTGAGGGAGGATTCACCGGGATTTTCGGTTTTCAGGGAGAAGGATAATGGCAAAGATTCTTATCGTTGATGATGACCAAAGTATGCGAGAATTTTTAGAGATACTGTTCAGCCGTGAAG
>CAZTLA010000169.1:0-6814 GCA_964614365.1 uncultured Syntrophales bacterium
AAATAGGACATTTCTACTTTGGCAGGAATAGGACATTTCTAAATTGGCTTGACATCAACCAAAAATTTCTTGACATGCGGGAATGCTTCCCTTATCCTCACTCCGCCGTAAAGCAAGTTCCTGTCAGCAAGAATCAGACAATCGCCCGTGCCGGAGGCCGGGCTTTGTGTGCCAGTCATACCGTGTAAAGGGGAGTAGCAACCGGTGGACGCTCCACCGGGCCGCGTTTCGTCAGCACGGTGGTATCCCACCCGGGCGCGGCAGTGCGACCATCGTCGTGACTTCGCAAGACCTTTACTCGCAGCATATTGAACGATGCCGCGGGTAGGGGGTTTTTTTGTCCTGCGGCGCCAAAAGGGGGAACTATGATTGACTTGGGTTGGTTGGGGCAAATTGCGTTTACGTGGAAGTTCTTCGTTGCCGTGATGAGTATCGTTTTCATCGATCTGGTGCTGGCCGGAGACAACGCCGTGGTGATTGCCATGGCGGTCAAAAACCTGTCGGGCAAGCAGCGCCTGTGGGGAATCGCTTTGGGGGCGGGCGGCGCCGTAATCATCCGGGTTATTTGCACGTTTATGGTGGCTCAACTTCTGAACATCCAGTTTATCAAACTTGTCGGGGGGGCGGTGATCATCTGGATAGCGGTGAAGCTGCTTACGGAAAGCGCCGGGGAGGAATGTGCGGATCGCGAGTGCGGCAGTCTCTGGCAGGCGCTCTGGATTATCATCGTGGCAGACCTGAGCATGGGCATCGACAACATGCTGGCCGTCGGCGCCGCCAGCCACGGCAATCTGTTCCTGCTGCTTTTCGGTCTGGCGCTCTCGATTCCTTTTGTGGTGTTCATGAGCAATCTGCTCTCGCGGCTGATGGACAGGTATCCGAGTATTCTCTGGGTCGGCGCCGCAATACTCGGCAAGGTTGGAGGCGAGATGATGATCACCGACCCCTGGGTCCGTCGTCTACTGAATCCGCCGCACTGGGTTGAGTACGCGGTGATGGTGCTCTTCGTCGTATTTGTCTGCGGACTGAGCAAGTTCATTCTCAATCGGCGCAAGGATTTAATTCCCCTCGAGCAATCCGCTACCACGGACGGCGGCGCCGCCTGAACAGCCCGAGAAGAGAATAGGGCTCTGAGGCACGCCGTCCAGTCTGCCGCTAGGGAGGGCTTCCGTTCTTTCCTGCTTTTGCCTTCACATACCAGTCAATCGTCTTCTTCAGTCCCTCGCGGAAGTCGGTTTTCGCCTTGAAGCCGAATTCCGCGAAGGCGCGCGAGGTGTCGAGCATGCGGCGGGGCTGGCCGTCCGGCTTCGTTTCGTCCCAGGCGATGCGACCTTCAAAATCGGTCAACTCCGCGATAAGTTTCACGAGATCGCGGATGGTGATCTCGAAACCGGCGCCCAGATTGACGGGTTCGCTCTTGTTGTAGCGCTCCGCGGCCAGACAAATTCCTTCCGCGGCATCCTCGACGTAGAAGAATTCGCGGCTTGCTTTCCCCGTGCCCCAGACGATGATCTCCTCCTCGCTGTTGAGTTTCGCGTCCACGCATTTCTTGATGAGGGCCGGGATGACGTGTGAGGAGCGGGGATCCAAGTTATCGCCGGGGCCGTAAAGGTTAACGGGGAGAAGGAAGATGGAGTTAAAGCCGTATTGCTGCCGGTAGGCCTGCGACTGGACGAGCATCATCTTCTTGGCAAGACCGTAGGAGGCGTTGGTCTCTTCGGGATAGCCGTTCCAGATGTCCTCTTCCTTGAACGGTACAGGCGTAAATTTCGGGTAGGCGCAGATGGTGCCGAGGGCGACGAATTTTTCGATCTTCTGCCGGCAGCCTTCGTGGAGAAGCTGTACGCCCATCATCAGATTATCATAAAAGAGCGATGCGGGATGTCCCTGGTTGAATCCGATTCCACCCACCTTCGCCGCCAGATGGATGACGATGTCCGGTTTTGTTTCGACATAGAGACGCCGCACGTCGTTTACGTCCACAAGGTTATATTCCCGGCTGTTCGTCGCGTGAATGTGTCGGCAGCCCTGTTCCCTGAGCTTGCTGACGAGGTGACTGCCCAAAAAACCGGTGCCGCCCGTGACGGTGATGCGTTTGTCCTTCATACCTTTTTCCCGGATTCTTTGTTTCTATATCATGCGGTTGTTCCCGCAGCTCGTGTATCCCGCATCCAGGAGGGTCTTTTCCCGTTTGGCAAGTTCCATGTCCGCTTCGACCATCATGTCGATGAGCTGGATGAAG
The DNA here is from genome assembly GCA_964614365.1 of uncultured Syntrophales bacterium. Taxonomy (GTDB): domain Bacteria; phylum Desulfobacterota; class Syntrophia; order Syntrophales; family JACQWR01; genus JACQWR01. Next base: position 2,243 of record CAZTLA010000169.1, read on the forward strand.
CCCACCTTCGGTGTCCATCCCAGCACCGTCCGTGCCTTGGAGGCGTCTCCGAGTAGTACGTCCACCTCGGTGGGCCGGAAATACTTGGAGTCTATGACCACGTGCTTCTGGTAATCGAGTTCCAGTATCTCAAAGACTTTTTCCACGAACTCGCGCACGGCGTGGGTTTCTCCCGTGGCGATGACGAAATCATCGGGCTTTTCCTGCTGGAGCATGAGCCACATGGCCTCGACGTAGTCGCCGGCAAATCCCCAGTCCCGCTTGGCATCGAGATTGCCCAGGTAGAGCTTGTCGGAAAGCCCGAGCTTGATGCGCGTGGCCGCTCGCGTGATCTTCCGCGTCACGAAGGTTTCCCCGCGGCGCGGCGATTCGTGGTTGAAGAGGATGCCGTTTGTCAGGAAAAGCCCGTAGGCTTCCCGGTAGTTCTTTACCAGGTGATAGGAATACACCTTGGCAGCCGCATAGGGGCTTTGGGGCTGGAAGGGGGTTGCCTCGCTCTGGGGCGGCGGGGCGGCGCCGAACATCTCGCTCGACGATGCCTGGTAGAAGCGGGTCTTGATCCCCGTTTTGCGGATCGCCTCGATGAGCCTGAGCGTCCCCAGGCCGGTCACGTCCCCGGTGTATTCCGGCATGTCGAAACTGACCCGCACGTGGCTCTGCGCCCCCAGGTGGTAGATTTCATCGGGCCTGACGTCGTGCAGCATGTCCATGAGCTGGCCCGATACCGACAGGTCGCCGTAGTGAAGGTATACCCTCGCTTCGGGATCGTGAAAATCCCTGTAGAGGTGATCGATCCGGTCGGTGTTGAACGTGCTGGCCCGGCGGATCAGGCCATGGATTTCATACCCCTTTCCCAGCAGGAACTCCGCCAGATAGGAGCCGTCCTGGCCGGTGATGCCGGTTATCAGTGCTTTTTTCAATATGCGTCCTCCTTAAGTAATCGGGAAATTTTGCCCCATAAAGGGAGCTTCACTTACCGTAATATTCCCGATACCACTCTACGAATTTTCTGACCCCTTCCTCTATGGGAGTCTGCGGCTTGAAACCCACGTCTGCCATAAGATCGTCTACGTCGGCGTATGTTGCCGGTACGTCGCCGGGCTGAAGGGGAAGCAGACATTTTTCCGCCTTCCTGCCGAGGCTCTTTTCCAGGGAGCCGATAAAATCGAGAAGCTGCACGGGGTTGTTGTTGCCGATGTTGTAAATTTTATAGGGAGCGAAGCTGGACGCCGGGTCGGGATGATCGCTCTGCCAGCGAGGATTCGGCTGGGGGATCTTCGCGGCAACCCTGACCACGCCTTCGACGATGTCGTCGATATAGGTGAAGTCCCTCTGCATTTTCCCTTCGTTATACACGTCTATGGGCTTGCCCTCCAAGATCGATTTCGTAAAGAGGAACAGGGCCATGTCCGGTCGTCCCCAGGGACCGTACACGGTAAAGAATCGCAAGCCCGTGCAGGGCAACTGGTAGAGGCTCGCATAGGTGTGCGCCATGAGCTCGTTCGCTTTTTTCGTAGCCGCGTAAAGGCTCACCGGGTGATCCACATTGTGATGCACGGAAAAGGGCATCGTGGTGTTTGCCCCGTACACGGAACTCGATGAGGCAAAAACCAGGTGCCGGACCCGGTTGTGCCTGCAGCCCTCCAGGATATTGAGGAACCCGACGAGGTTGCTGTCCATGTAGGCATGGGGGTTAATAAGGGAATACCGTACGCCCGCCTGGGCGGCAAGGTGGACAACCCATTCCGGCTGTTCCTTTTTGAAGAGGGCGGCCATCCGCTCCTTGTCGGCAATGTCCGCTTCGATAAACGAGAAGCCTGTATGGTTTTTCAGGAGGGCAAGGCGCTTCTTTTTCAGGGTTACATCGTAATAGGAATTCAGATTGTCTATGCCGACGACGGTTTCCCGCATATCCAGAAAACGCCCGGAGAGATGGAATCCGATGAATCCCGCCGCGCCCGTTACCAGTATTTTTCTTGTCATGGTTTTTCCTTTACAGCGCCTGGATCGTCTTTGTGCAGGCTTCGATGGTCTTCCCGATTTCTTCCTTCCCATGGGCGAAGGAGAGGAACGCCGCCTCGAACGGGGAGGGCGCCATGTTGATTCCCCGTGCAAGCATGCCGCGGAAGAACCGCGCAAAGAGTTCCCGGTCGCTTTTGTCGGCGGAGCCGAAGTCGTACACCTCGCCGGCGGCACAGAAAATGGTGAACAGGGAGCCTGTCTGGTTGATGCGGACGGGGATTCCCTTCCGCTGGAATAGGCCCCCTATTTCCGTGCAAAGCGCGGATGTGAGGCGTCCCAGGTTTTCATATTCCCCGGCTTTTTCCCGAAGGAGGGTAAGCGTCGTGATGCCGGCGGTCATGGCAACGGGATTGCCGGAAAGGGTGCCGGCCTGGTAAACGGGCCCCAGGGGGGCCAGCTTTTCCATGATATCCCGTTTGCCGCCGAAGGCGCCTACAGGCAGGCCGCCGCCGATGATTTTTCCCAGGCAGGTCAGGTCCGGCTTGATGCCGACGATGTTCTGGTAGCCGCCGTAGGCCAGGCGAAAACCCGTGATCACCTCGTCAAAGATCAGAACAATACGGTGCCGGTCGCAGAGGGTCCGTAAGTCTTCGAGAAAGCCGGGGCGGGGAACCACAACTCCCATGTTGCCCGCGACGGGTTCCACGATGATGCAGGCAAGATCGTCCTTGTGCTTTTCCACGGCGGCGTTTACAGCTTCCGGGTCGTTGTAGGGCACCGTGATGGTGAGTTCGGCGAGTTTGGGCGGTATGCCGGGACTGCCGGGGATGCCGATGGTTGCCACGCCGGAGCCGGCCTTCACCAGCAGAGAATCCCCGTGGCCGTGGTAGCAGCCCTCGAATTTGATAATCTTCTGCCGGGCCGTGTAGCCCCGCGCCAGCCTGATGGCGCTCATCACCGCCTCCGTGCCTGAGCTTACCATCCGCACCATGTCGATGGAGGGAAAGGCCGCCACGATCATCTTCGCCATCTCGGTTTCCAGTTCCGTGGGGGCGCCGTAACTGGCGCCCCGCCCGGCGGCCCGGCAGATGGCCTCCACGATTTGAGGATGGGCATGGCCCAGGATCATGGGGCCCCAGGAAAGGACGTAATCCACGTACTCTTTTCCGTCCACGTCATAGATCTTCGCCCCGCGCGCTTCTTTTATAAAGATGGGCGTGGAACCAACCGATCCGAAAGCCCTGACGGGGCTGTTGACTCCGCCGGGTATATACTTCTTTGCTTCTTCAAACAGTTTCGGGGACAGGCTCATGTAAGAATACTCCCTTGAACGGTCGATTTTCCCCCAGGGGCGCCTAATTGCCCGTCGGGGATAACTATTTGCCTCTCTTGCTATACACGCACCTATAGCATGAAGAAATATTTCTTGACAATTTTTTTTCGCGTGGCTAAAGAGGGACAAATCTTTGACGGCTTAAGCATTCTTCGAGAAAGACGGTGTGCGGGAGCGCAAATACTTGGCGCCCGGCGGGAATGCAGGGCTGATTTAATGAAACGGGAGGTGAATGATGAGAAAAACTTTGAAAGGCAGTGTTTACGGACTGCTGCTGGCGCTGGCTTCGGCCACGCTGGCGGCGGCGGCCGAAGCGGCCCCTGCAGCAGGGGGAGATTACACGAAGGCGATTGTGATTGCCGTGAGCGTCTTCAGCGCCGCCATGGTCATGGGCGCCGGTACGATCTCTACGGCGCTGGGTATGGGAAACGGTTTGAATGGAGCGGTTAATGCCGTGGGCAGGAATCCGGAAGCGCAGGGCAAAATCATGGTAACCATGATGGTGGGTCTTGCCATGATCGAATCCCTGGCCATCTATGCTCTGGTTATCGCCCTCGTCGTAATTTACGCCAATCCACTTTTGAAACTTATTGGTGCTTAAGCAGAATCGGTCTTATAGAAAATCGGGAAGGAAGGAACAGCCAACATCAGCAAAGATGTGTTTCCCCTTCCCTTTTTTTATTCATTCAACCGGCATTTCTTGCAGCTTGCTGCGGGGAGCTTCAATGAGAGTTTCATTAAATAGTGGGAGCGAGTTATGGCTGAGGAAATAGCCAAAGGTTTTTACCGGCTGGAGATCCCTATTCCCGACAACCCCTTGAAGAGCCTGAATTCTTACGTGATCAAGGGTTCCGGCAGAAACCTGATCATCGATACGGGGTTGAACATGAGGGAGTGCATGGAGGCCATGCAGGCCGGATTGAAAGAACTCCACATCGATCTCCGCGAGACGGATTTCTTCATCACCCATCACCACGTCGATCACATCGGCCTCGTTTCGTCGCTCGTGACCGATACCTCAAAAGTCTTTTTCAACATGCCTGAAGCAAAGACTGTGGGGAAAAAAGAAAGTTGGGATCGGATGTTTCAATACGCCGATATTGCAGGCTTCCCTGAAGATGAGTTGAAGGGTGTCATGCAAAACCACCCGGGCCTCAAGCACGCGGGAAATCGGACGCCGGAGTTCGAATTACTCGAGGAAGGCAAGGTCGTCAAGGCGGGTGACTACGATTTCCATTGCGTGGAGACGCCCGGCCACTCGCGGGGCCACATTTGCC
>CAZTLA010000170.1:0-6778 GCA_964614365.1 uncultured Syntrophales bacterium
AGCGCGTGGCCATGGCCAGGAGCACTTCATCCATGTTGGCGGGATCGATGTCGTCATCCACCACTACGACCCACCTGCCTGCGTAGGCGCCCGCCGTCGTCTGGGCCGCCACGTGCAGCGTCTGCCGCGCATGGCCATAGTAACGCTGCTTGATGGAAATCACGTTGAAGAACCGTGAACCGGCCTGTTCGTAGCGCCATACGCCCTTGACATCGGGAATCCCCGCCGTCTGAAGTTCTTTCCACAACAGGGCCGACCGCATGAGCGATCTGAAGTCGAAGGACTTGTTGCGGATCTCGTGGCGCGCCGTCAGGATCGGGTTGTTGCGGTGCAGGAGGGTCTTGACCCGCATGACCGGCTCCGCACGGCTGGAACTGCCGTAGTACCCCGTCCATTCGGGGAAAGGGCCCTCCGGACTCGTGTCATTCGGATAACAGTATCCTTCGATGACGATCTCCGCGCGGGCGGGAATCGGCAGCTTCGTTTCCGGCGCTTCCACCACTTCCACGGGTTGCCCCTTAATGCCGCCCACCAGGTCGTATTCACCGATGCCGTAGGGGACTTCGTTGGAGGCAAAAAGGAGCAGGGAGGGATCCTGTCCCAGGCAAACGGCGACGGGACAGGGCAGGCCCCGTTCCCAGTACTTCTGGCGTATGATGTTCGCGTGTTTCCCCGGAGAGATGAAAAGCGCCGCCGATGCGGCATCGTAGAGCTGCATGCGGTAGGTGCCCAGGTTGACCCAGTCGCTGTCCGGGTCCTTCATGATCACGCAGTCGGAGGTGCCGATGTACCTGCCTCCGTCGAAGGGCGAAAATCTCGGAACGGGCAGTTCCAGCAGGTTCACCTTATCGCCCTGCTTTACGTTTTCCAGTATCGGTCCCGTGGACACTTTCTTGGGAGGAATGGGCGCCAGGTTCTCTACCTTCTGATGCGCCGCTTTGACGATATCAATCAGGGAGTCGTACTGAAGCGGGAAGTCCATGGCCATGGCCACCGCCCAGGGGGTGATCAATTCATGGAAGAGGACCCGATATTCGGTGCCGATGCCGGGGATATTCTCGAACAGGAGCGCCGGGGTTTCGAGCTTTTTTTTGTAGCAGAACAGCTCCGCAATCGTCGCCATTTCCAGATCCCAGTTCGCGCCGGAGATTTTCTTCAGTTTGTTTATCGCTTCTGCCTGTTGAATCCATTCTCTTAGATCGCCGTGCATTTCCTTCCTCCTCACGATAATAGATATGAACGGGAACGCGGGCATTGTCCGGGTCCCTGGTTTTGCATCTTAAGCCTTGCGGGATGCGAGCGAGGTGTATATCACCTCGCAGGCAGTTGACAAGAAATTCCTTCCGCGCCAATCCGGGTTGCGCGCGGCCAGCGATTCCTCCAGGGATTTGACTGCTTCACGCGTCTTTCCCTGTCTAACCAGAGAGTCGATACCCTCATACAGTGACGCGAGAAAATCACGCATGCGCACGATATCATTTCGGTCGGAGGTGATACCGCCGTGTCCGGGGATATAGTGTTGGACCGGGAGTTCGAGAATCCGATCCACCACCCTGATTTGATTCGCTACATCCGCCTCGCGTACGTTGGGAAAAAATCCGACCCAGAGCAGATCTCCACCGAAGAGTATTCGTTCCTCAGGCAGATAGATGAAGCAGTCGCCCGGAGAATGGGCATGGCCGTAGTGGAAGAGTTCCAGTGTCTGTCCCCCCAGATGGAGCCTCAGTTCGGAATTGAAGGTGATATGAGGAGGGACGACCCGGGGTTGTTTCTCCTCGAGTATTTTTTTTATGGACGGCTCCCGGTCCGACCATCTTTTGAAGTTGTGCTCGCCGTCGCGGATCATTTCCTCCCGGCAACGCTGCGAGCCGATGATGGTGACTCCCCGATCGGCAAAAAAACAGTTGGCGGAACTGTGATCAAAGGCATGGTGGGTATTGATCAGGAACCTGATCGGCTTGTCGGTCATCTGCGGCAGGGTGGCGAAGAGCCATTCGTAAGTACGCACGTCCGTATCGATGACCACGACACCGTCATCGGTAACGACAATCCCGGCGTTGCCGAGATCTTCGTATTCGGGAAATACGACAGCAAACGTCTTATCGGCGAGTTGACGGATGTTTTTAAGGGTATCGGCAATCATCGGTTGCTCCTGCGTTGGGAGATGCTTGTTACCACGTGCCCAACTGTTTGTTCATCTCCGGTATGACAAAATCCATATCCAGTCTCTTGAGCGTTTCCAGTGGAGGTATTCCCTCGACAGTGAGCTCAAAGGAAAGATAGGTTTTTTTTCTGAGTCCCAGGAATTCCTCCCGGTTCAGAACCTTCGGTTCTCCGTACTTGGAGTAGATCGTTTCTTCGAAGAAACGATCGGGCAGAACGTCGTCCCGCGTGGGCACGTATCCTTCCCGGATGCAGTTGCAGCGCTCCATGAACTGCAGCCGGAGCACCATGTCCTTCCAGTCCTGTTCGCTTAAGTCCCAGCCGGTCGCTGCCCGGAGAAACTGGACGGCGAACTGGTCCCACCCAAAAACACCATGGAGCGGACGGATCAAGAACCCGCAGATCGTAAGGCCGTCGCAGGCCATCCAGCGCGCCGCCCCCCGCGCGCCATGCAGTTCCCCCACGGGGACCACGACGAGGTCGACGGCCTCCTGGAGAGAGCCGCGGGGTTCGTAAGAGGTGATGGCGACGCCCTTGCCGGTCATGGCGTATTTCTCCGTGCCGCGGCCGATTTTCGGGGGCGCCAGCTTAAGCCCCTCGGCAAGAACGGCGCCGATGCCTTCCCGCCGCGCGATCTTGAGCACCAGTTTGCAGACGGCCTCAAGATTGCCCCAGGTGAGGTCGATGCCGTCCAGTTCTTCCCGGCTGATCAGGCCCCGCTGGTAGCATTCCATCATCCAGGCCACGACGCCGGAAACATCCTCGTTATCCATGCCCAGTTCGTCGAGAAGGGAGCTGAGATAAACCTGTACGTCGAATCCGGGGAGCATGACATTTACATCCCACCCGCCCACGTTGTCGTGCCGCAGTTCCGCCACGGTCGGGCCCAGGGGCGGATCCCTCCGCAGGGAGGGCACCTTGCAGCCGATGTGGCACAGGTTGCACCCGTCGTTCCAGACCTTGTACTGCTGTTCCAGGATCAGCGAATTCGTCTTGTCGCAGAGGGGATCCCATCCGGCCTGCTTGTTCTTGATGCCCTCGGTGGTGTTGTAATAACGGCGCGCGATGGATATGTTGTGCCCCCACCGCCGGTCCTGGGCCTTTTTCAGCCGCGCCTCACGGTAATAGCGGGTAAGCAACTCCAAGAGCCCCACCGGATCGTGGTACGCTGGCGGCATTGTCCCGCGCACGGCAATCGCCTTGATGTTCTTGGAACCCATGACTGCGCCCATGCCCATCCGGGCAGCGTGGTGGTAGAAATCATGGCTGATGCCCGCATTCCGGACAAGGTGCTCGCCCGCCGGACCGATGGAAAGCACCCGGAAATTTCGGTCGTCCAGTTCCCGGTGAAGTTCTTCCCGTACAGCCTGTTGGGTGGCCACGTTGTACTTGCCCCAGAGGTGCGAGGCGTCCCTGATTTCGACCGTATCGTTTTTGATTACGATATAGGAAGGCTTTTCCGCCTTACCGGTGAGCAGCAGCCCTCCGTTGTATCCCGCGTAAATCAGTTCCATGCCGAAATGGCCGTTCATGTTGGATGTCCCGCCCCGGAGCGTGAGCGGCGATTTGGCGCTTACGTTTACGATGGACCCCAGGAACCCCGTCAGCGGACCGAGACCGAAATAGAGGATGTTGTGGGGACCGAGGGGATCGGCATCATGTGGCACCCGTTCCCACATGAGCTTGGCGCCCAAGCCTCTGCCTCCGAGGAATTTTCGCATGTCCGTGCTGATGTCGCGCACCATTTTTTCGCCGGTGGTCAGGTTTATTTCCAGCAGGTTATAGTTCATTGCCCTCACCTCCCCATACTTGTTCCGGCGCTTTCTGCACCTTGTCCTTCGGCAAGGGGTACAACCGCTTGGATAGATAATCGGCCTTTTCGTCCGGATGGATGCGCTCCAGATGCTGCGGAAACTGGGGCGACATGAACTCCAGGGCGTAATGGGGACAGGCCTCCACGCATTGCGGCCTCCGTATCCCGTCACGCTCGCAGAGATCGCAGACCATGGCGTAATTATGGTCGGGAGGGTAGAAACGGGGAACCGCCGCCGGGCATGCCTTCAGGCACTTGCCGCACTTCGCCCCCAGGCACCGCTCCTCATCCGCCACCATGTGGAATTTTTCTTTGTCATAGTGAATGACCGGAGGATCGAGGGGACAGGCCTTTTCGCATTCCCGCTCTTCTTCCGAACATTGACAGCAGACGTTCTGCACGGACTTGGGAAGCGGCAGGTGGTAACGGTATATCCTGATCCGAGAGAGTTCGCGGTTGATAAGGCCGTGGTGAAACACGGAGCAAGCGATCTCGCAGATCCCGCATCCTATGCACAGATCCCATCGGGCCTGGATCAGCGCGGGCCCGCTGGGATCGGGCATGTTTTCCACTCCCCATCCGGCTTTCCCCTCGCCCAAAACCAACTGTTTTGCGTCCGGCTTTTTTTCTCCTGCCATACTCCTTATCCTTTCCTTATGCCTGATGAAAAGAAACGCTGTTTTCAACAGCCTGTCAGTCCATCACCATGCCGCCGTTACAATCCAGGATTTCGCCGGTAATGTAGCTCGACGCCGGGGAAACCAGGAAGTAGATAGCCTCTGCCAGTTCCGCCGGTTTTCCAAATCGTTTCAGGGGTATTTTCTGGACGGCTTTTTCGTTGGATTCAGGGGAAGCGCTGGCGCGCATCATGGTTCCCTCTACCAGTCCGGGACTGACGGAATTTACCCGGATGTTATACGGGGCTAATTCGCGGGCGAGAGTAATGGTCAGATTCATCACTCCCGCTTTTGCAGTCCCGTAGGGAGCAATAGAAGTCCCTCCCCCGGCGCCCTGTTTTCCCACCGACGACGACATCAAGACAATTCTCCCCGATTTGCGGCTGATCATGTGGGGTATCACTTCCCGGGTGGCATAGAACGCACTGGTCAGGTTGACGCGCATGGTGAAGTCCCATTCTTCGTCTGAAATAAGCCAGGTTCGCAAACCCTCGCCTTTTGGACCCTTGGGAGAAACTCCCACATTGTTTACCAGGATGTCCACGTTGCCGAACGCGGCAATCACCTGCGCTACCATGTTTTTTATTTCCGCGCTCACCGCCACGTCAACCTTCATGGGCAACGCCCGTCCGCCGGCCGCGATGATCAGGTCCGCTACCCGCTTGGCGTTATCGAGGTTTATGTCGGCGATGCCCACGGCTGCGCCTTCTTTTGCAAGCTTCAGACAGACCGCTTCCCCGATACCGAAACCGCCCCCGGTAACAATCGCAACTTCACCTTTGAGTTCCATTCGTTTCCCCTCCCCCTGCTGGAATTTTTGTATTTATGGGATAAAACCGATCCCTGAATGGGAATGAGACGGAACGAGGGGCGCGGTAAGCACTTTTTTCCCGGGCGCCTGTCACGGGGCATCCGGGGCGGCTTGTTTCTCCGGCCATTCCCCGCGCCCTTTCAGGACGTCCCGTAATACGGCGAGGGCTTCATTAACAGCCGGCATTCCTGCGTAGACGGAAATTTGGAAAAAAGTCTCCGCCAGTTTCCGGGCATCGCAACCCACATTCAGGGCGGCATTGACGTGGAGTTTCAATTCATCCGTGGCGCGAATTGCCGCCAGGGCGGCACAGGCAATCATTTGGCGTTCCGGCAGGGTAAGGACCGTCCGCGCATAGAGATTGCCCGTGATGAACTTGGAAAACTCACGGGCGAGATCCTTGTCGAATTCCCTCCAGAGGAGGTAGGGGGGGGGCATTTTGATGCCCTGGCCGAAAAGTTTTTCCGCCGTTTCCTTCGTTCTGCGTTCTATCATTCGATCGTCCATTCGGTCATCCTCCGGTATCGGTTCCCCTTGTTGAATCCGGCAGCGAGGCATTTTTATAGTACAATAAATTTTTCTTGACAAGGGGGAAAAAAAGCGTATGTTCTCCCTAATTCACGCTGGGCGAGAGAGTGTCGCCCGATGTATGGAAAATTATCGAAAGGAGGTGAACACATTGATGAAAAAGGTATCTTCCATTATTCTTTCCCTGCTTTTCTTCGCGACTTTATCTTTTGCAGTAGTTGGCTGCAAAAAGGCGGAAGAACAGAAACCGGCAGCCCCTGAGGCCGCGGCACCCGCACCTGCAGCACCGGCACCGGCAGCGCCCGCGCCTGGTCCTGATGCAGCTCCAGGAGCAGCGCCTGCAGCACCGGCACCTGCAGCACCGGCACCGGCAGCGCCTGCAGCAAAGTAGTAAACGTAACATACTTGAGCGTAGAAACTCGACCGAGCATTTGTCATTTGAATGCTCGGTTTTGTTTTTTATTGCGGATGAAGGCGTGGCGTGAAGGCGTTTTTGGTGTTGCGTTTCTCCCCCGTCGGCGGTACAATATTTTTAAAGAAAGGAGGTGTCGTCATGTCCGATAACAGTGGGGATTTTTTCAAGGGGTTGCTCATCGGGGGAATAATAGGAGCTGTGGCGGGCATCCTTTTTGCGCCCAAGAGCGGAAAAGAAACACGGGAAGATATTGCCAGGAAGGCCGATGAACTGGTAACCAAGGCCAGGGAAGAATATGAGCATGCGCTGGAAAAAAGCAAGAAGACGTACGAAGCCGCCGTTGAACGGCTGAAAGAACTGGAGACATCGGC
>CAZTLA010000171.1:0-6774 GCA_964614365.1 uncultured Syntrophales bacterium
AGGGGAAGGGAGAAAGCGCCATGCACGCAGTCATCATGGCCGGGGGCAAAGGCACAAGGTTCTGGCCGAGGAGCCGTGAAAAAATGCCCAAGCATCTGCTCGACATTATAAGTTCAAAGGCGATCATCCGGGAAACCGTCGAGCGATTGATTCCCCTTCTTCCGCCGGAAAATATCCTCATCGTTACGGGCCGGAACCACGCAGACGAACTGATCAGGCAGTTGCCGGAAATACCGCAAGAAAATGTCATCATCGAGCCCATAGGCAGGAATACCGCGCCCTGCATCGGTCTTGCCGCCTTGTATGTGGAGAATAAGGCCCCGGACGATGTCATGATCGTCCTGCCCGCCGACCATTTCATCGCCGACGCGGATCGATTTATCCGCACGCTGGCCGCTGCAGCGGAGACGGTTGAGCGGGAGGGAAATTGTATCGTTACGATCGGCATAGAGCCCACGGGCCCGGAAACAGGCTTCGGTTACCTAGAACAGGGTTCTCTGAAAACAACCGTGAAGGGGGAAAACATTTACGAGGTCAGGTCCATCCGGGAAAAACCCGCTTCCGAACAGGCGCGGCAATTTTTGCAGCAGGGAGGGTTCATCTGGAACAGCGGCATTTTCGTGTGGAAGGTCTCCACACTACTCGGCGCTTTGCACCGGTGGCTTCCCGCTCTTTACGAAGGTCTTCAGGAGATAAAAAGCTCCCTGGGAACCGACGGCGAAAAAAGCACCATTGATCGCGTCTATCGCAAAACGGAACCCGTATCCATTGATTACGGCGTCATGGAAAAAGCCGATACGGTGCTGACCATCCGGGGTGATTTCGGCTGGTGCGACGTGGGGAGCTGGGATGCCCTCTGGGAAATTTCGAAGAAGGATGAACAGGGGAACGCCGCGACGGCCACGGAAGCGTTTCTCGGCCTGGATGCCGAGAATTCCCTCGTGTATAGTCCGCGGAAACTCGTGGCCCTCGTGGGGGTAAAGGATATCATCGTGGTGGAAACGGAGGATGCCCTGCTTATCTGCAGGAGGGGAGCATCCCAGGATGTCAGGAAAGTGGTCGATGAGCTGGGCGCACGGGATGCAAAGGCCTATCTCTGATGAACCACGTCACCGAATCGTCTTAATTGAGAAACTCCGGTTCACCCTTCACGGGGAAGCGCCCCTTCGCCAGGGCACCCACAATCGCTTCCAGTTTCACCTTTTCGTCATCGAAGATGACGAGCACCCGTTCGTCGTTATTGACCTCGAATCGTTCGATTCCCTCGATTTTTTTGAGGATAGAACCTATCCTCTCCGCTGCGCCTCAGGAGGCACAACCCGGAACGGTCATCCGGACAACCTTCTCAGCGGCAAACGCAGCCTGCTGCGGCAGCACAGAGAACAGTGAGCAGATGAGCAGGCAAAAGACAGCTATGGTTCTTTTCATGAACACCCTCCCGGATCGATCATCGTGCTTCAGACAATTGCTCCAGCCCTGCAAGACGTTTTATCACGGCAGCATGGTACCCGCAAAACCGGGGAAATGCCAGAAAAAATCGCCGGACCGCATCGGCAAAAAATATCTTGAACATTTTTTCATTAAAGCGTAATTGCTCTTAAGAAACGAAAATCAGCCGCCTTTCCCCACTATTCCCGAAAAAGGAGGACAGAAACATGCTCCCCACTGCCGTTATCCGGCCCACAAAAATCGCCGCTGTCATCCTCATTTCGGCCGCCTTTCTTCTCCTGTTTGCAGGATCTGCCTTTGCCGGCGACATGCTGAGCACCATTTGTAACAACCACGTCGTCTCCGTAGGAAACATGAAAGGCGAAGTCCTTGCAAAATGCGGCAAGCCCCTTTCCAAGTTCGCCGGTGAAACGGATGACCGGGTTTCCCGCAGCACAGAGCCGGTCGGAGCGGGAAGGAAAGCAAAGCCGAAAACGGTGAAAAGGACAAAAGGGGTGGAAACCTGGACATACAATATTGACGGTTCTTATCGCTTTTTTGTTTTCAGGGGCGGAAAGTTGGACAGGATTGAATCCGGCGGCCTGGTCAATTAGTTACAGGATGATTTCCATGTTCTGATACACGGCAAAACATTCCAGGGAACTCCGGCGTTCCTCAATAATCCTGCGACAGTCGGAGACCATCTCGTCGATGGCCCTGTCGGACCTGTCCTGATTGTGATGAAACAATCCCAGTCGTTTTACCCCCGCATCGAGAGCAAGCGCGAGTGCATCCGTGTAAACGGAGTGTCCCCAGGTTCTGGTCTCCCGGTACTCCTCCTCATGGAATTCGGCGTCGTGCATGAGAAGATCCGCGCCATGGCAAAAATTCAGGTAATCCTCGTAGGCGACACTTCCCGGATGTCTATACGTCAATTCATTATCGGTCAGAAAAACGAACCGCTTGCCGTCCTCAACGAAGCGGTATCCCTCACCCTGGTTGGGATGGCTCAAGGGTATGGGAGATACGACCATTGATCCGAAGGAAAAGGTGTCTTCGCATGATTCGTGGTAGGTGATTTCCGCCTTGATATCTTCAAAGCTCACCGGAAAATTGGGCGGGGTCATTATCCGCGCAATCATCTGTTTTATCGAGGCCTGTGCAAAGGGACAGCCATACAGGGTAATGCGCGTCCCTTCAACATAGACGGGCTTGAAAAAGGGTAACCCTCCGAGGTGGTCCCAATGGGCATGGGTAAAGAGCATGGCAAACTGCTGCCGGCCTTCGGCGAGAAGTTTTTTCCCCAGCCTCCTGATGCCGGTACCGGCGTCGACGATAATGATTTCATCATTACCGGTTCTGATTTCCATGCAGGTGGTGTCTCCGCCGTAACGCAGGTATTCTTCTCCTGAAACGGGGATGGACCCCCTCGCCCCCCAACAGCGAATTATCATCCTCTGCTCCTCCGGTCCGGAATATCGTCATCGTTCCCTCTGTCGTCGATGCGGTCCCGCCCTGCCGCCGGATTTGTCCGGCCTGTTACGCCCTCTTCCGCAAGAGACAGGAAAAAGCGGTGCAACTCATCCAGCATGGGTTTCCCCTCGTTGAACGCACCCGCGATCTGACGGAAACGAGCGCCATTCCTCAGGCCTTTGGTGTACCAGAGCAGGTGCTTGCGGAAGTTCCGGCTCCCGCGGCATTGCCCCATATAGGCTATCTCCATCTTCAGGTGATCCCCGATCAGCGCCTCCCGTTCCGTCAGTGCGGGCGCCGGGGAAGTCTCCCTTTTCAGGCGGGAGATAATGGCCCTGAAAATCCAGGGATTCCCCAGCGCACCCCTGCCTACCATCACGGCATCGCAGCCCGTGGTCTCCAGCATGCGAAGGGCATCGTCCGGGCATCGGATATCGCCGCTTCCCACGATGGGTATATGCAGATGCATCTTCAGAACGGCAATGCCGTTCCAGTCCGCTGTTCCTCCGAACCCCTGCTCTGCGGTGCGGGGATGCATGATGACGGCATCCGCGCCGCAGTCTTCCGCTATGCGGGCAATTTCAAGGGCATTGACCATGCGGGAGCTCCAGCCGGAGCGGATCTTCACTGTTAGCGGCAGGGAGATGGCTCTTCTCACGGCCGTGACGATTTGCTTCACCTGCCCGGGATCCCTCATCAGGGCCGCACCGGCGCCGGTGCGCACCACTTTTTTCACGGGACACCCCATGTTGATATCAATGAGATCGGCGGCGCCGTCCGCGGCAATTCGTGCGGCATCGGCAAGCACGTCCGGGTCCCGCCCGAATATCTGTACGCCCAGCGGCCGGTCCTGCTCCGACGAATCGAGGTAGCGGCGGCTTTTTTCCATTCCCCGGACAAGGCCGTTGGCACTGACCATTTCCGTAAACGCAAGCCCACACCCGAACCTTCTCATCACGATCCTGAACGGAAGATTGGTAACGCCGGCCATGGGCGCCAGGAACACGTTGCTCCTCATGGACAGACTGCCTATGTTCACCGCCCCCCCCTTCAGCTCAACCAGGCTTTATACCTGCAAGCCTTCTCCAGATCGTCAGGGGTATTGATCCCCATCGTTTCGACAGGGTCGGCGACAACAAACGACCTTACGGTTGCACCCTTTTCCCGGGCAATCCCGATGATGTCCGTGAGATAATATTCGCCCTGCGCATTGTCGTTGCCGATTTCCTCCACTGCTGCGTAAAGAAACCCGCTTTCCACACAGTATATTCCCGTGTTTATCTCCCGGATTTTCTTCTCCCCGTCGGTGGCATCCCGTTCCTCCACAATTCTGAGCACCTCCCCGTCCGCCCCCTTGACGATTCGTCCGTACCCGTGAGGGTCTTCCAGTATCGTCGTCAGGACCGTAACCGTCGCTTTTTCGGAAAGATGCAGGTCAAGAAGAGACCCCACGGTAGAGGGCCGAAGAAGGGGGACGTCGCCACAGAGGATGATCACGGTCCCCTCATGAGCGAGAAACTCTCCCCGGGTCTGCAGTATGGCATGCGCCGTCCCCAACTGTTCCCGCTGTTCAACAAAAATCAATCCCTCGCCCCCGAAGGTCTCCCTGACGAGATCCGCCTGGTGCCCGATGACCACCACGATTTTCCGGGCGTTCATCGCCCTCGCCGTCTCCACCGGATACGCCAGCATGGTCTTGCCGCAGACCGGGTGGAGCACCTTGGCCATATCGGATTTCATCCTTGTTCCCTTACCCGCTGCCAGAATCACCACGGATATATTCTTCTTCTTTTCTTCTGCCATGACGCACTTGCACGGGGAAAAGATCGGTAAAAAAACGGGCATCCGCCCCCCTTCCTCTGTGTTTCCGTTTAAAAACCAGTAATTCCACCATACACAAGATAACGGAGTTACCATACCAGACTTGGCAGGGGAAAGACAACCGGTATTATGGCCTTTCCGACCGGCGGTCATAGGTATTGACTCCCGCACCGTTTTCAGCTATTCAACAGCTTCGCAAAAAACAAAAGGGGCGAGGAAACTTGAGCAGACGGGTGTTTTTCAATAGCCCTCTGAAGTCGCGAAGGAACGACCACATGACCAACATACTTTTGATCGGAAACGGCGCACGGGAACATGCCCTTGCCGAAGCGATAACAAGATCAGACCGCAAACCCCGGCTTTTTGCCTACATGAAAGCCAACAACCCGGGCATTGCCCTGTGCGCGGAGAAGGTAAAGCTCGGCAGCTACGGCGACCTGAAGCAAATCGCGGAGTTCGCACGGGAGTCCCGCATCGACTTTGCCGTCGTCGGACCGGAGGACCCCCTGAACAACGGCGTGGTAGACGCCTTGAAGGGCGTGGAAATTCCCGCGGTGGGCCCGGGAAAAAGCCTGGCCCGCCTGGAGACATCCAAGTCATTTACGCGCAATCTCCTCGAAAAATACCGGATATCCGGCAACCCCCGATTCAGGAGCTTTTCCTCATTCACGAGCATCGAGGCGTTCCTCGACGAACTGGAAGCCGTCGTCATCAAACCGGACGGTCTCACGGGCGGCAAGGGGGTTCTGGTCCAGGGAGAACACTTCGGGACGCGCAAAGAGGCCCTGTCCCACTGCCGGGACATCCTGGCCGAACACGCCAGCGTCATCGTCGAGGAAAAACTCGAAGGCGAGGAATTCTCCCTCCAGTGCCTCTCGGACGGCAAAACCGTGGTGGCAACCCCTCCCGTGCAGGACCATAAGCGCCGTTTCCCCGGCGACAAGGGGCCCAACACGGGCGGCATGGGCTCCTACTCCTGCGAGGACCACGCCCTGCCCTTTCTGACAAGGGAGGATGTGGCGGCGGGTCTCGACATCACCCGGCTGGTGGCAGAGGCGCTTTACCGGGAAACGGGGGAGTATTACCGCGGCATCATGTACGGCGGATTCATGGTCACGAAATCGGGCGTAAAGCTCATGGAATACAACGCCCGTTTCGGCGATCCCGAGGCGATGAACATCCTGCCGATCCTTGCTGCCGACTTCGTCGATATCTGCCGGGCGATCCTGGAAGGCGCCCTGCACCGGATGGAAATCACCTTCGAGAGCAGGGCCACGGTCTGCAAGTATGTCGTCCCCAAGGGATACGGTCTGCCGGCCGACCATCCGGACGCCGCAGCGGCATCGTCAAAAATCGAAATCGGTCCGATCGGCAATGCCCGCCTGTACTATTCCTCCGTGGATAAACGCAATGACGGAATTCATATGACGTCATCCCGGGCAATCGGCGTGGTCGGCATCGCCGCGGATATCGGGGAGGCGGAGAAGATCGCCGAACGGGCGGCAGGCGCAATCAGGGGGCCGGTTGACCACCGGCCGGATATCGGAACGAGGGAATTGATTGAGAAGCGAATCACTCACCTGAAGGCAATCAGAGGATAACCCGGGAGTGTGCAAAAACCGGGTCAGGAGTGATGTTCCCGTTTACGGGTTCGACGGAAGCAGGGGAAGGGCACTATGAAATCAAACGAGATTAAGCGCGTTCTGATTAGCGTGACGGACAAAAAAGGCATCGTGGAGTTTGCCCGGGGACTGGCGGATTTCGGCGCAGAGATACTTTCCACCGGCGGCACCGCCTCCCATATGCGAAGCGGCGGCATCCAGGTTACGGACGTCTCCGACTATACGGGTTTCCCCGAGATGATGGACGGGCGGCTGAAAACGCTTCATCCCAAGATCCACGGAGGGATCCTCGCCATCCGGGACAAAGAGGAGCACCTCGCGGCCTTAAAGGAACAAGGCATCGGGTTGATCGACATGGTGGTTATCAACCTGTATCGTTTCGAGGACACGGTGGCGAAAGAGGGGTGCAGCCTCGAAGAGGCCATCGAAA
>CAZTLA010000172.1:0-6733 GCA_964614365.1 uncultured Syntrophales bacterium
CCGTCAATGTGGCGCGAAGGATGTTAACGGCGTCAATCACGAAAGGTTCTACGACGCCCAGGCCGACGCACAGGGCGTCGCGCTTGATAATCTCGGATAATTCTTCTCGTTGCCGGGGGGAAAGCTGTTTTGAATCCCTGATGTCCGGATGCTCATAAGCGGGAGGAAAGACAACGGCGGCGGCAACGACGGGACCGGCCAGGGCGCCCCTCCCCGCTTCATCGATGCCTCCGATAACGGTATAGCCCTTTTCCCGGGCGCTCTGCTCAAAATGGTTTGTGACAAAATGGGAAGAACGACGCACGCCACGGGGTGGGAGGGATGATTCTTCTTCCCACAGATCTTCATTCTCAATGAAGGGCCCCGCATCGCCGGGGCTCGTTTTTCTGAGCATGTACCTGCGTACCTGCAGACCAGCCCTTGCCCCTTCTTACTGATGGCAGAAAAGAAGGCAGGGCATTATCGCTCATTCCCCCAGTTTCCTGATCCGCGCCTTCTTCCCTCTGAGTGCCCTCAGATAATAAAGCTTGGAACGCCTGACGCGCCCCCGGCTCTGCAGCTCGATCCTGTCTATAACCGGTGAATGGAGAGGAAACGTTCTTTCCACGCCGACACCGTAAGAAACCTTGCGTACCGTGACACTTGCCCGTGAATCAACGCCTTTCCTGCGAATAACGACTCCTTCGAACACCTGTATGCGCTGCTTCTGACCCTCTACGATGCGCACATATACCTTCAGGGTATCACCCGTTTTAAAACCCGGTATGTCTCCTCGCATCTGCTCTTTTTCCAACATCTCCATGACATTCATCGCAAAAGACTCCTTTATCTCTGATCTTGATCACATTTGATATCTTCCTTCCCGATCTCTTCCAGAATTCTCCTGTCATCCTCGGTGAGACCGGCTTTTTCCAACAAATCCGGACGCTTAAACAGCGTCCTCCGTAACGATTCCCGGCGGCGCCATGCCGTTATATCACGATGGTTGCCGGATAACAGCACATCAGGCACTTTCCAGCCCCGGTACTCGCCGGGACGCGTGTAATGGGGATACTCCAGCAACCCCATGGCAAAAGAATCGAGTGAGGCGGATTCACTGTTCCCCAGCACACCCGGCACGAGACGGGAAACCGCGTCAACCACAACCATGGCCGACAGTTCTCCTCCCGTAAGAACATAATCACCGATGGAAATCTCCCGGTCCACCAGGCGCGTTCTCACCCGCTCGTCGACCCCCTCGTAATGACCGCAGATGAGAATGATCCGTGAAGAAAACGAAAGTTCTTCTGCAATCTTCTGGCTGAACGTTTCACCCTGGGGCGTCATGAGGGCAACCACGGTCCCCTCGCGCCCCGCATTATGCCTAGGGTTCAAATCATCCAGCGCCCTGGCGATGGGTTCGACTTTCATTACCATGCCCCCACCGCCGCCGTAGGGAGCGTCATCGGTCACGCGGTGCCTGTCTTCCGCATAGGAACGGATATCGTGCACCCCGATTTCTATAAGGCCATTATCCCTGGCTTTCTTCAGGAGACTGCAATCAAAAGGGGAAACAAACATCTCGGGGAAAATGGAGAGGATATCAAACCTGATCATGACTCCCGTTACAACCCCTCAAGCAGTCTTACGGTCATCGTCCTCTTTTCCTTGTCGATGTTCCGGACAACCTCTCCTATGGCAGGAAGCAATATCTCCCGTTCGCCTCCCCGGCAAACATAAACGTCATTGCCTCCCGTGGGCCCTCCCGTGGGAAAGACCGTTTCGATCCTCCCCAAGAACTGTCCCTCCTCGTTCAGCACCTCAAGACCGATAAGCTCCCACCAGTAGAACTCGTCATCCGGCAATTTGGCAAATCGCTCCGGAGGGATAAGGATTTCCGACCCTACCAGCGCCCCGGCAGCACCGGCATCATCAATTCCTTCAAAACTGACGATCAGCTTTCCTTTACTTCCACGGATATCCCTGAGTTTGAAAGGTACAGGCTCCTCGTTCCCCTGCCTCAGGAAAACCTCCCCGGCAGCCTTGATCACCTCGTCCGATTCACAGTAGGAAAACACCTTCATGCGGCCGGCGAAATCATGGGATTTGACAATCCTGCCTACCTCAAGGAGTTCCATGGGGTTACTCGATAATCTCCAGAACGGTCCGCTTGTGTATCTTTGTCGATGCAGCGCTTAAAATCGTTCTCATTGCCTTTGCGGTTCTTCCCTGCTTGCCGATAACCTTCCCCAGATCTTCCTTCGCCACCCGCAACTCGATTACGGAAGTCTGCTCGCCAAGCACTTCGGAAACCTCGACCACATCAGGATTGTCCACCAAAGCTTGAGCTATGTACTTGATCAACTCTTTCATAGCGCCAACCTCCACTGATTGCAACACGTTAACCCTTCAAGAGCACTCAATTAAATGGATTAACTCCTCTCCCGGGACAGGAAAACCGTATCAGACAGCTGCCGCATTCTTGTCGCTTGCCGAGACTCCAGCCTTGATCCCCTTCTTTCCAAGCAACTGGCTCACCGTTAACGTGGGTTTCGCCCCCTTGGAAAGCCAGTGCCGCACACGATCTTCCTTGACGACAATTCCCGCCGGATTCTTTTTTGGGTCGTAATTTCCCACAATTTCCAGGAACCTGCCGTCACGCGGCGATTCGGAATCAGTCACTACGATTCTGTAAAAGGGCTTGCCCTTGCTACCCATACGGGTCAATCTTATTTTCACCGCCATTACTGTTATCGATTACCTCCTGATGTTGTTGTGCAGAATTATATGTCTAATTAACATAATTTCACCCTTATGAAAAGGGAAAATTGCCCCTCCGTACTGACCGCATACCCTCCTTGGTCGTAAATTTTTTCATCATTTTCCTGATTTGAGCGTAATTTTTCAACAGACGGTTGATATCCTGCACCTCCGTCCCACTCCCCCGAGCTATCCGCTTGCGTCTCTGCCCGTCGATGATCAGGTAGTTCCTGCGTTCCTCACGAGTCATGGAATCTATGATCGCCATCACCTTGACCAGTTCCCGTTCGTCCACTTCCGGGGCGCCGGACTTCATCGCTTTCAATTTTCCTAGTCCCGGGATCATTCCCATTATATCCTGGAGTGATCCCATTTTCCTGATCTGAAGCAGTTGTTCCCGGAAATCATCAAGCGTGAATTCGTTTTTCCTGATCTTTTTTTCCAGTTCCTGCGCCGACTTCTGATCGACGACCGCCTGCGCCTTCTCCACCAGGGTAAGAATATCACCCATATCGAGGATCCGGGACGCCATGCGCTCCGGGTAAAATACTTCCAGCGCGGAGGTCTTTTCTCCCACCCCGATGAACTTGATCGGTTTCCCCATGACCGCCTTCAGGGAAAGGGCCGCACCGCCACGGGCATCACCGTCCATCTTGGTCATGACGATGCCGTCAATGGCAAGCATTTCATCAAATTTTCCGGCAATGTTCACGGCTTCCTGGCCCGTCATGGCATCGGCAACGAAAAGGATTTCAGCGGGATTCACCGCCGCCTTGATCCTTTTCAGTTCGTCCATCATCTCCCCATCGATATGCAGACGGCCCGCCGTATCGATGATGACCGCTTCACACCCCTGCCTGCTTGCTTCCCCGATGGCGGAAGTGCAAATCTTCAAAGGATCCCGTTGTGATCCCGCATCGTAGCAGGGCACCCCCGCATTCTCCGCGAGGATCTTCAATTGTTCCATGGCCGCCGGCCGGTACACGTCGGCAGGAACCAGGAATACCCTTTTTTTCTGGTTTGCCAGAAAAACCGCCAGCTTCACGGCCGTTGTGGTTTTTCCGCTGCCCTGGAGTCCCACGAGCATGATCGGGGCGGCAAAACGGCCGGCTATATTGAGTTGCGCTCCCGCCCCGCCCATAAGGGCAACGAGCCGGTTGTGGACGATCTTCACCACCTGCTGGCCCGGTGTCAGGCTTTCCAGCACTTCCCTGCCCAGGGCTTCTTTCTTCACCTCCTCGATAAAGTCCCTGACCACCTTGAAATTGACGTCGGCCTCGAGAAGGGCCATCCGGATTTCTTTCAGGGCCTCGCCGATATTGCCCTCATCGAGCCGCCCGTGACCCCGCAGCTTCTTAAAAACACTATTCAGTTTTTCCGTAAGGTTCTCGAACATGGCTCCTCAGTAAAAGGTCCGTCATCCTCAATCAGTCCGTTTTCTCATTCACCGCCACAATCGTGGCCTTGAGTCCCCCGATCCTGGCGCTCAGTGCGTCCAGCGCTTTCTGTGCCTCCTCACGGGTTTTGAAGCTGTTCATCGCGACCCGAAACCATTTGCCCTTCCCCGGCAGATCCCTCGTTATCACACTGGCGGGATATCCCAGCGCGGTTATTTTTTTTGTCAGTTCGTCGGCCCGTGTTTTTTCCCGAAAAGAGGCGGCATGGATAATATAGACTTTCCCCGCCTTTCCGGCGCCTTCACCATGCCCGGCATCGGCGGCAAGGGGAGTTTTATTGCCGTTTGCTCCCTCTGCCGGCTTTTCCTCTCCCAGGGGATTTGCCTTCCCCGCAACGCCTACAGACAACTTCCTGTCCGCACCGTTATCCCCGTGCGCAACCGCAGGCGGAGCAGCCGTGGTCTTTACCATTGCACCACCCGATTTTCCATGCCGTGCGGCATTAGCGCTCGTGTTCTTTTTTTTAGCCAGGGTATCATAAAAGGTGAGATCAAATTCACCTTCCTCGACATCTCCAGCATCCTCAACCTCGCCCTGGAGAGCCACTTCCGCCTGTTTTTTCCCTTTCCCGAAGCCCAGCTTTTTCCCGATCATATCGGGAATCCCCCGGGCAACCATTTCAGGATAGGCATCCATATGCTTTCCCACCATGACCCCGAATATGAAAACACAGAAAAGCAGAAACGACATCCCCAGGATAAACAGCACCAGCGCCTGTTTCCCCAGCTTGAATTCAAAATTCCGCGTATTCCTCGATGCCATAATCCATTTTCCGCCGTCACATCCTGCCGCTACATCTTTTCGGGCGCCGAAACCCCCAGCAACCGCAAGGCATTACCCACTGCAGTTTGTACGCACGCGACAAGAAAGAGCCGCGCCCTGCTCAAGCCTTCATCATCCGAGATGACCCTGTTCTTATTGTAGTAGCTGTGGAAGACGGATGCAAGATCGTTCAAATAAAACGTGAGGCGGTGCGGTTCCAGCGTGCGCGCCACCCCTTCCACTACCTCGGGAAGTCTCGTAATCGCCTTGATAAGCTGAATTTCTTCGGCAAGCCTCAGAAGGCTTACGTCAACGTCGTCATACCGGGGAACGGCGTACCCCCGCTCCGCCGCCGTCCGGATGATGCTGCAAATCCGGGCATGGGCATACTGCACGTAATAAACGGGATTCTCGTTGGACTGCCGCTTTGCCAGCTCCAGATCGAAATCGAGATGGCTGTCGGAGCGCCGCATGAGAAAGTTGTACCGTGCCGCATCCCTCCCCACCTCATCGACCACTTCCTTCATGGTGACGAATTCACCGGACCGCGTGGACATGGCCACCGGCTTGCCGTCCCGGAGGAGATTAACGAGCTGCACCAGCACGATCTTGAACGCTTCCTTGTCGTAGCCCAACGCCTGGATGCCGGCGGACATGCGGGGGATGTACCCGTGATGGTCGGCCCCCCAGATATCGATCACCGTGCCGAACCCGCGGGAAAACTTGTTTTTGTGGTAGGCAATATCGGCGGCAAAATAGGTCGGTTCGCCGTTTCTTCTCACCACGACCCGGTCTTTCTCATCGCCGAACGCAGTGGACTTGAACCATCGGGTGCTCTCTTCCCGGTAGACAAATCCCTGCTCTTCGAGCAGGACAAGCAGCTTCTCAACACCGTCATCCTCGTAGAGCGTTCGCTCGCTGAAATACTTGTCGAACGCGACGCCGAAGTCCCGCAAATCCTCCTTGATCCCCTCCATGATCACCCCGGCGGCGTAATCCGTGAAAAGAGGGACAACTATTCCCTCGTCTGTCCTCCGGTGAACATCCCCGTCCCGCTTCAGGATGTCTGCCGCAATGTCTTTGATGTAGTCGCCCTGGTAGCAGTTTTCAGGAAACTCCACCTTCTCCCCCAGCAGCTCCCGGTAGCGAAAGAACACGGACCGCCCCAGATTATGCATCTGGTTGCCCGCATCGTTGATGTAGTATTCCCGGGCAACGGCAAAGCCGGCGGCCGCCATGATCCGGGCAATGACATCGCCCACCACGGCGCCCCGCGCATGGCCGATATGCAGCGGGCCCGTCGGGTTGGCGCTGACGAATTCCACCATCACGGTGCGGTCCTTGCCCAGATCCACCGTGCCGTAACACTCTCCCTGGCTGTCCACTTCTGCGAGAAGCGAAGCCCACCTGTCCTCTTTCACGAAAAAATTCAAAAAACCGGGACCTGCGATCTCAACTTTTTCCAGGATGCGCTCCGTATCGGTGATGTGTCCCGATATGATCTGGGCAAGCTGACGGGGGTTCTTCCGGGCATGCGAGGCAAGCACCATGGCCACGTTCGATGCATAGTCGCCATGATCGCTGTCCTTCGTCACATCCACCTCCAAAAAGGGAAGGCTTCCCGCCTCCAGCAGGCCCTCGGCAATACAGGCCTCCAAGGCATTCTCCAGCAACCCGGTCAGTTTTTTCTTCATGAATCCTTCAACCCCGCTTTGCTACGATCGGGTAGGAGGCGGGGTCACCCCCGCCGTCCTCCCACACCACCGGACGTGCGG
>CAZTLA010000173.1:0-6664 GCA_964614365.1 uncultured Syntrophales bacterium
CGGGGACAAAAATGATCTCCTCATCCTCCCGGAACGCTTCTCTGACAAGCTGGAGGGCATTTGAAGACGTGCAGCCCATATCGCACTCCGCCTTTACTTCCGCCGTGGTATTCACGTAACAGAGGACCTTCGCCCCCGGATGCTTGGCCTTCAAGGCCCGAAGTTGGTCGGCATTGATCATGTCCGCCATGGGACAGCCGGCGTCGGGGTCCGGGATGAGCACCGTCTTGTGCGGCGAAAGGATCTTCGCCGTCTCCGCCATGAAATACACGCCGCAGAAGACGATGACGTCGGCATCCGTCTTGGAAGCCTGGATGCTCAAGCCCAGCGAGTCTCCCACATAATCGGCTATATCCTGCACGTCGGCAACCTGGTAGTTATGCGCCAGGATCACCGCATTTTTTTCCTCTTTCAGTTTCCTGATCTTTTCAATGAGCTGCATGCAATACCTCTTCGATCACCCCCCCGACCAGAACGCGGTCATCCTGGTAGCATACCACTGCCTGTCCGGGCGTTATCGCTTCCTGAGTTTCATCAAAAATAACCGTGAGCCTGTCTTCTCGCAGGGAGAGAGCGCATCGTGCCGCATGTTTCCGGTATCGTATCTTCGCCTCCGCCACGGCAGGCAACTGGCCGGGTTTTGCAAGGATATTCAAATCCCCCGCGATGAGGCCCTTTGCCTTCAGATCCTTCTTTTCTCCCACCACAACCCGGTTCGTCGCCGCATTTAAAGAAACCACGTAGAGGGGTGCAGGGCTGCTGATCCCGAGCCCGCTTCTCTGACCCACGGTGTAAAAAGGAATCCCCTTGTGCTCCCCCAGCTTTTTACCCTGTAAATCCACAATTGCACCAGGTCCGCTATCCCGCGCCTTCTCGGCAACAAAAGCCCGGTAATTCTTCTGGGTCACAAAACAGATATCCTGGCTTTCGTCTTTTCCCGCCACCGGCAGATCCGCCTTCCGCGCCATCTCCCGCACTTCATCCTTGGTAAACGGGGCAAGGGGAAAGAGAATCCACTCAAGCGCATCCGGGGTAATGGGGTAGAGGAAGTACGTCTGGTCCTTCGCTTTATCCCTCGGCTTTTTCAGAAAGTAGCCCTTGTCATCTCTGCCGATTTCAGCGTAATGCCCCGTCGCCAGGAAATCAAACCCGGATGAGCGCGCCGTAGCCAGCAGATTCCCAAATTTCAGGTAACGGTTGCAGTCAATGCAGGGATTGGGAGTCCTTCCCCGTGCGTACTCGGCAACGAACTTTTTTACAACCTTCTCCTCCAGGTGCGCGGAATAATCCAAAACGTAATGGGAAATGCCAAGCTTTCCGCATACCCTCCGGGCATCTTCAATGGCAGCGGGCCCGCAGCATCTCACCTCGTCACCGCCCTCGCCGTCGGCAATACCGAGACACATGGTCATACCCGTAACCGCGTATCCGCCTTCCTTCAGCAGTAACGCGGCAACGGACGAATCCACCCCGCCGCTCATGGCCACGAGAACCTTCTTCTTCATCGTATTGACGTCACGCTTTTTTCTTGTAAAGGGGGGACATGGACCGTAATTTACCCACGATGCGAGGCAATGCCGCGATAACGGTATCCACATCCTCCTCGGTTGTTGACCTCCCCAGGGTGAATCGGAGCGAACTGTGGGCAAGTTCCGGAGGAACGCCGAGCGCCGCAAGAACGTGGGACGCTTCCAGGCTCGCAGAAGAACAGGCGGAACCGCTGGAACAGGCAATCCCCTCCATATCCAGGTTCAGGATCATCGCCTCTCCCTCGACATAATTGATACACACGTTGACGTTATTGGGCAGCCTCATCAACGGATGACCGTTCAATTGCACCTCGTCGATGTTCTCCAGAACGCCCTTGATAAATTTATCGCGAAGGGCGCTGATCTTCTTCGCTTCCTCCCCCATACTCGCCCCGGCCACTTCCACGGCTTTTCCCATACCCACGATCCCCGGCACGTTGTGCGTGGAAGCCCGGCGCCCCTTTTCCTGTTCGCCCCCGTGCATAAAGGGAGTAATCTTCGTTCCTTTCCGTATATAGAGGATCCCGATGCCTTTCGGGCCGTACAGCTTGTGACCGGAGGCGCTCAGCATATCCACGTTCAGTTCATTCACGTCGATAGGGACGTGGCCGAAGGTTTGAACCGCATCCGTATGGAAATAGACATCCCGTTCCCGGGCGATCTTCCCTATCTCGGCAATGGACTGGATGGTCCCCACCTCGTTGTTGGCATGCATGATGGAAACCAGGACGGTTTTATCCGTGATGGCCTTCTTCACATCGTCCGGGTCGACGGCCCCGTATTTGTCGACACCAAGGTAGCTGACGGTAAAACCCTGTTTTTCCAGATATCGGCACGTTTCCAACACCGCATGATGCTCGATTACGGAGGTAATGATATGGGCGCCCTTGTCTTTTCTGGCATGGGCAACGCCTTTCAGGGCGAAATTGTCACTTTCCGTGCCGCCGCTGGTGAAGACAATCTCCTCCGGTTTGGCGCCGATCAGAGAGGCAATGGATTCACGCGCCCCTTCAATCGCTCTTTTTGCTTCCTGTCCGAAGCTGTGCAGACTGGAAGGATTCCCGAATATGTCCGTAAAATACGGCAGCATTGTCTTGACTACTTCAGTATCTACCGGCGTAGTCGCCGCATGATCGAGATATATTGATTTCATAATTCTTATCACCTTACGATTTTTTTCCTACTCCGTTAAAAGTTGCTGACTGTCATTGCGAGGCTCGGAGAGCCGTGGCAATCTTTTTAATAATCAATGCCTTATGAGATTGTGCGCTCTTTATCTTATCCGCGGCAGCTGGGTCTCCTCTATCTTATCCTTGTTCAACTTGACCAGTTGCTCCAGGTTGATGGAATTGAGGACTTCCGCTATCTTGCCCCCGAGCAGTACCCAGACGTCGCGACTAGCGCAGATAGGGACCCGCGCGCAGGCGGATTTGTCCTTTACGCAATCAACCAGCGAGGTATCCCCCTCCAGTACGTCCACGATCTCCTTGAGGGTGATCTTCTCCGGGGCCTTTGCCAGGGTATAGCCGCCGTGTACCCCGCGGCTGGATTTGACCAGGCCCACACCCCTGAGCGGAATAGTGATCAGGCTGAGATATTTTTCGGATATGCCCTCCCTCTTGGCAATATCCTTTAAATAAACATAGCCCTTGCCATAGTCACGGGCAAGGGCCAGCATCATCCTAACCCCATACTGAGACCTCGTAGAGAGTCTCATAACCCACCTTCACATCTAAATACTACCATTTCGGTAGTAATTAAATCAGACAGGGAGAACTTGTCAAGAAAAAAATGGAGAAAAAAGCGGCAATGGGTTTAACTTATGGCGCTTTCGCATAAAATCTGTTACAAAAACCGCAATCTCATCGACGATTACGGGAAAAATCAGCAACCGGCAAACTTATGAATCTAACACCCTACCACGCAAAATACTTCGCCTATGAGCTGACCAAGCGCTGTCCCTCGGACAGCCTGAAAAATTGGCATCTTCCCTGTCCGACGCCCAGGTCGATCTCAACCCGCATCAAGTGGAGGCTGCCCTCTTTGCCTTCCGCTCGCCCCTGTCCAAAGGCGCCATTCTTGCTGATGAAGTAGGTTTGGGCAAAACCATCGAGGCGGGCATTGTCATCTCCCAGAAATGGGCGGAACGAAAAAGAAAAATCCTGATCATCCTGCCGTCCAATCTCCGCAAGCAGTGGAATCAGGAACTGCTGGACAAGTTCTTTCTGCCCTCCTTCATCCTGGAGTCGAAGTCGTTCAATCAGGAAATCAAGAAGGGCAACTTGAACCCCTTTGCGCAGAAAGAAATCATCCTGTGTTCTTACCAATTTGCCAGGGCCAGGGACGTCTATATCAAGCAGATCAACTGGGATCTCGTGGTCATTGACGAGGCGCACCGGCTGCGAAACGTCTATAAGAGTTCCAATAAAATCGCTAACGCCATCAAAATCGCCGTCGCCCACGCGCCGAAGCTGCTCTTGACGGCCACGCCCCTGCAGAATTCCCTCATGGAGCTTTATGGGCTGGTCAGCGTCATCGACGATTACACCTTCGGGGATCTGAAAAGCTTCAAGAGCCGATTCGCACGATTGACGAATGAGGATAATTTCGACGATCTTAAAGAGCGTTTGAAGCCCGTCTGCAAAAGAACCCTGCGTCGTCAGGTACTGGAATACGTCAAATATACCAATCGCATCCCCATTACGCAGGAATTCTACCCATCGGAAGCGGAACAAAAACTCTATGACCTCGTTTCCGATTATCTCCAGAGACCCAATCTTTACGCCCTGCCGGCAAGTCAAAGACAACTGATGACCCTGATCCTGCGCCGACTTCTGGCCTCGTCAACCTACGCGATCTCCGGGACTCTGGGAGCCCTTTCGCAGAGGTTGAGCCGCACTCTCGACGCGCAGCAACAAAAAACGGAAATCGAAGAACTCATTACAGAGAATTTTGAGGCGTATGATGAATTGAAAGAAGAGTGGACGGAGGAGAATCAGGAAAACGGCGTTGAAAAGCCTGAAACCGGGCAGGCGACGTCCCTGACCCCGCAAGACATGGCAGCCATGAGAGAGGAAATCCGCTCGCTTCAGGAATTCAGAGACCTGGCGAAGTCCATCCGGAAAAATTCCAAGGGCGAGGTCCTGCTGACGGCGCTGCAGGAAGGACTTCAACTGGCCGAAGCCAAGGGCGGCAAGAAAAAGGCGATCATCTTCACCGAATCCACCCGCACCCAGGAATATCTGAGAGAAATTCTGGAGGCCACCGAATTTCAGGGCAAGGTCGTTCTGTTCAACGGAGCGAATACGGACAAGGGATCGCGGGAGATTTATCGGAACTGGTTGAACAAGCATCAGGGTACGGACCAGATATCCGGATCGAAGACCGCCGACATGCGGGCGGCGCTGGTAGATTATTTCAAGGACGAAGCGGCCATCATGATCGCCACCGAAGCCGGCGCCGAGGGCATCAACCTCCAGTTCTGCTCCCTGGTCGTCAACTACGACTTGCCCTGGAACCCCCAGCGGATCGAGCAGCGCATCGGCCGTTGCCATCGTTACGGCCAGAAGTGCGACGTCGTCGTGGTCAACTTTCTCAACAAGAAAAACGCCGCCGATCAGCGCGTCTATCAGTTGCTTTCCGAAAAGTTCAAACTTTTTGACGGTGTCTTCGGGGTCAGCGACGAGGTCTTGGGCGTCATCGAATCCGGTGTGGACTTCGAGAAGCGGATCGCCCGGATCTACCAGTACTGCCGGACGGAAGAGGAGATTCAGGCCTCCTTTGACGCCCTGCAGGCGGAGATGGAAGAAGAGATCGACGAAACGATGCGCCTGACCCGGCAGCGGCTCCTGGAAAACTTCGATGAAGAAGTCCACGAAAAGTTGCGGATCAACCTGGAAACGAGCAAGGCTTATCTGTCGAAATACGAAAACTGGCTGTGGGCGATTACCAAATACTATCTGGAACCCTATGCGGACTTCGCCGCGGAGGATCATTCCTTCACCTTGAGAAGCAATCCCTTTCCCCATGAGAAAATCCACCCCGGACCTTACAGAATCGGCAAGAGCATTGATGACGTCAACGTCTACCGGCCGGGGCACCCCTTGGCGCAACGCATCATCGGCCAATGCAAGGCGCCTGTCTTGGCGAGCCGGGAACTGGTCTTTCATTACACGGATACGCCGAAAAAGATCACGATTCTGGAATCCTTGACCGGCAAATCCGGCTGGCTTTGCATCTCCAACCTGACAATCGATTCTTTTGAAAAAGAAGATCACCTGCTTTTTGCCGCCCTTGGCGACGACGGAGAGGAACTGGACGACGATCAGGTACAGCGCCTATTTTCCCTGCCGGCAAGGGTCGCGGATCAGGTCCTTGAAGCAGATTCGCAGGTATTGACTCGCCTGCAGCAAATCGCCCTGGCCAGACAGGCGGGCATCGTGGAAATGAGTGCCCAAAAAAACGCGGGTTTCTTCGACGATGAAATGGCGAAACTGGACAAGTGGGCCGAGGATGTCAAAAACAGCCTGGAGATCGAATTGAAAGACCTGGACCGGGAGATCAAGGCGCGCAAAACGGAAGCGAAGAAGATCCTCCTTCTTGAGGAAAAGGTCAAAACCCAGCGACAGATCAAGGAGATGGAAAAGACGCGGAACGCCTTGCGGATGTCCCTCTATGAAACCCAGGACGAGGTGGACCGCCGCAAGGAGCAGCTTCTCGAAGACATCGAAGCCCGTCTGAAACAACGGCTCGAAAAAAACGACCTGTTTTTGATACGCTGGAAAGTCAACTGAACCGCTTGCAGGCCACGGTGTTTCCCTTGACAAATACGTCACCAAATACTATATGGAATTTGCAAAATCTCTATTATGCAAGGAACATATAGGGGGAAAATACTATGCAGGAATACCCGCATATTTTATTTCAGAAAAACTGGCGTCTTGATGAGGAAACCATTTTCATGCTGGGGCAGTGCGAATCCATCATTCAGGCCATTTCCTCAGCGCCGGTCAAACCGGAATACAGAAAACAGTTGCTGACGGTATCTCTGCGGAAAGGCGCCAGGGCGACGACGGCCATTGAAGGAAACACCCTATCCGAAGAGGAAGTAGCCCGTATTGACGAAGGGAAAAATC
>CAZTLA010000174.1:0-6619 GCA_964614365.1 uncultured Syntrophales bacterium
ATCTATTCTAAAAATATACCCACTACCCTTACTCGGGTATTTTGAAAGCCTATAATCCTGTCTATTGTTGGAGGGGAGATGTTCCGTAAGGCATTGGCGACCTCGGGAGCGAGTTTGCCGAAGTATTCACCGTATCCGGGCAGCCAGATCGGCAACAGGACTTTGAGGCGTTTCGAGCAGGGGAGATTTGCGGCAAGCCAGATTCTTTTGAGAGGTTCACGGATTGTCTCACTCTGATAAACGGGAGGTTTTCCTCTTTTCTTTGCCTTTGGTTTGGTAAAGCGTTTGAACCCATTGAGAACTCTGATGGCGTGCTTACGATGATACCCGCAGGTGGCACAGAATTCATCGAGGATGGCGGTTTTCTCCTGATGGGTGGCATTCTTATACCGTAAATGCACTGCCTCCCGGTATTCGCGTTTGGACCGTGGACTCATAATTATCCCTCCTTGAAGAAGTCGATGTTCGGTAACATCGAATTATGAGTCAACGATCCCTTTTATTCACCTCCTTGGGTAACATTTAATGTGAGGCAATTCGCTCGAGGAAAAGTGCTTCACAGAAATAGACCTCTGATGATAGAATAGCCCTCCGGCTACCCTTGCGGATATCCGCAAGGGTAGCATATATCGTGACGAGGAAAAGCGCATGAGAAGAATACCGGCAATACTCGCGGCGGCTCTATTCCTGTTCCTGGGGCTGTCCCAGGTCCACCCGGCAACGGCGGAAAACTACACCGTTCAGGGAAACATGGGATCGACCATCCGCTACGAGCTCCAGGAACAGGTAACCACCGGCGATGGCGTGACGAAACTGGTGCTCAGTTTCGTTGTGCCCCAAGACTTCTCCTCGCCCACCTACAGCCAGAAGGTGAAAGATTTTGATCTGCGCTTCACTCCCGCGCCACAAGAGAAAAAAACCCGCACCGATGAACGGGGCAACCAGGTGGTCACCGCCACCTGGCTGACGCCGCCCGACGTGATCGACGTGCGCCTCTCCCTCAATGCCCTGAACGAAACGAAATTGCCCGTGCTTCAGACAAGCGTCCCGTTCCCCCTCACGACGGTTGACCAGGGACTCCGGTATTACCTCAAACCCACGGAACAGGTGCAGTCCGATGATCCCCGCATCAAGGCCCTGGCTTCCCGGCTGACGAGTGACGTAAAAACCGAGTTCGACGCCGTACAGCGGGTGATTTCCTGGGTGGTGGACCGCGTGCATTACGTAACATCACCCGCTCGGTATGATGCCCTCTATTCTCTTGACAGCGGCAAGGGCAACTGCCAGAACTTCTCCCACCTGAGCGCCGCCCTCCTGCGGGCCGGCGGCATCCCCGTCCGCGTCGTAAACGGGGTCACCATGAACCAACCCTTCGATGTCGCCTGGCAAAAAGGCGTCTTAACCTTCAAAATGGGGCAGGGCCGCCATTCCTGGATCGAGGTCTGGTTTCCCGATCTCGGCTGGGTGCCCTTTGATCCCCAGAATACCCAGCTTTTCGTATCCAACCGTTTTCTCAGGATCGAAACGGGCATCGACAACAACGAAACCAAGAACGACGGCCTCTTGCAGTGGACGCAGGCGCAAAACGCCCGGGTCAAACCGAAACTGCAGGAAAACATCAGCGCCAATTTCGACAGCGACGTCGTAAAGATCCGGGGGAACCGGCAGTCCTACGGGCCCCAGAACGTGCTCCTTTCCCCCGGCGTCAAAGCAGACTTTAAACAGATTGCGCTGACACCGCCCCCGCCCCCGCCCGTCATCCCGGACGAGGCAAAGCGCAAACTCCGCTACGAGGTCCCCTTTCTCTTCGGCAACCTGGAGTTTCCCGAAGACGTGGATTTCGCCTTTCCGCGGGTAACCACGTCCTCAGGCGCAAATCAATTTGAAATGACCAGGAACTTCCTCGTGGAAACCGCCGAGTATGTCACCACGAAAGCCACCCAGTACGCCCAGGTCGCGGTCCTGCAAAAACCCGTTAAACTTCAGAAGGTAGGACTGGCTCTGCACAACTTCGGCGGCGACGGCTGGCTCTGGGCCGACCTCTTCGAGGACAACGAGGGAAAACCGGGAAAGCGCATCGCCACCAGCAGCATGGTCAGTCTCGATCAATTGTCTCCCAAACCGGGATACCGCTGGACGGATTTCGACTTCGGCAAAGAGAATCCCGTCCTCATGCCCGGCGCCTACTGGATCGCGCTGGGATTCAGCGGCAGCCCTGTCGTGAACTGGTTCTATACCTACGGCAAGCCCGTCGGTCCCGTGGACGGCACGCGCTATAGAGGCATTTTCCAGGAAGACTGGAGCGGCGCCCTGAGTTATGAATTCAACTATCGGGTGGTGGGTATGACGGCAAAGTAACCGGAGAACTTGTCCCCGGGCAGACAAAACAATTATTTTAGGGTCCGCGCCCTGATTCCCCTTTACAGAAATCGGCAGGATGTGCTACCTATTTTTTGCCGCAGGGTACGCAATACATGCACGTTCGGTGAGGGGAATGAAGCTTACGATAAAACAAAAGCTGTTGCTGAGTTACCTGGCAATGGCTTTATTAACCGTTCTGGCCAGCGCCTACGCCGCCCTCAGTCTGCAACACCTCAACAAACTGGCCTATGCCATCATCAGCAAGGACTTTCTCCTTCTTGACGTAAGCAAGCAGATGATGGATGCCCTGCTGGCCCAGGAAAGCGCGGAAAAGAAATATATTGTCTTCAAGGACCCGACCCTTGCAAACATATTCTGGGACCGCAGCCGGGAATTCAAAGGTACCATAAACACCATTACCAAAAATCAGTTGCCCGGCATGGCGAAGACGCTTACGCTGCTCACCGCAATGCACGATCAATATGATACGCTCTTCGCACGGGAAACAGCTTTTATCGGCGAAAATCGTGGCGAAGAGGCGGCGGCGGCTTCGGAGAGGGAAGGCAAGAAATTTATCGACGATATGGCGTCGCTGGTGCACGAAATCGAAAAAAAGGCCGAATCAGACATAGACGCCGGCATGACCCTGATCCGGGACCGGAGCACGATGGCTTCCCGGGTAACGATTATCCTAAGCGTCGTCAGTCTCGTCACCGGACTTTTGCTCGCTCTCCTTATTACCTACAATATTGCACGACCTCTCAGGAAGTTGGAAAGAATGGCAAGACTCATCGCCGAGGGGAATTTCAACTACGATCTTAATATGAACCGCCAGGACGCAATCGGCAGTCTGGCCCAGGCGTTCATCTTTATGGCCGAACGCCTGAAGATCATCGAGACAATCAATCGAGATGCCAGCCCCCTGACGGGTCTCCCCGGCAATCTGGCGATTGAAAACCACTTGAAAACCCGTCTGGAAGAAAAGAAATCCTTTTCCCTGTGCCACGTGGATCTCGACAACTTCAAGCCCTTTGCCGATAAATATGGTTATGCATGGGCCAGCGAAGTAATCAAGGACGTGGGGAACATCATCGTGGACCGGGTAAAAGCCACGGGCCACAACGATGCCTTCATCGGCCATATCGGCGGGGACGATTTTATCATCATCGCCGAGCCGGACAAGGCGGAGACGATCTGCCGACAGGTCGTTTCCGGTTTTGATCAACAACTAATGAAATTTTACACGGAACAGGACCGACAAACGGGGTGCATCCTGGGCAAAGACAGGAGCGGCGCTTTGCAGCAATTTCCCCTTATTACCGTTACGATCGCGGTGGTCACCGATGACGGCACCCGTTTCAAAACCCCGCACGAAATGGCGGAGGTCGCAGCAGCGCTGAAGGAACACGCAAAGAAAACGCCCGGCAACAAATACGTGAAACAGGGAGAACCGGAGGAGACAAGGCAAAATGCTTAACCCGAGACCTATCGCCTTGTTCCTGTTTGTGTTCGCTCTCCTCGGCGGAGCCTGTTCCTCCCCCGTGCAACGAGTCCCGGACAGTGAGGTTCCGCCTCCGAAACCGGCGCCACCGCGCCCCGCGGAAACATCGTTGTTTATCGCCAGGGACACCGAACTCTTCTACAGCGCCCTGTCACGTCTGGCTGCTCCTTCTGCCGGGCAGGCATCCGCCGACGATTACGCAAAGGCCCGGTCGGATTTTGAAACCCTGCTGAAAACTTATCCCAAAACCAAGTGGCGAACCGTATCCGAAGAATTTATCGCGCTGATTGACGGAATAACGGTTTCCCGTCAGCTGGTAGAGAAGTCCCTCGCGGAGAAGAGCAGGATTGCACAGGAGAATGAACAGTTGAAACGACAGGTGCGGCTGTTGAACGAGAAGCTGCAAACGGAGACGGCCGCGCTCGCACAGGAAAATGAACAACTGAAAAAAGATATTCAGACGCTGAAAAAGCTTGAGATCGAACTCGACAAACGAGATCGGAAACTTCGGTGATCCCTTCGGAAACAAGTCCTCCGGTGCGTTATGTCAAAAACCTTCTCTATAGACTGTTCAAAAGCTTGTCCCGTACTTGATACGGGATGCCCAAATGCAAGGCTGCGAGATCATGATTGATGACGGCTTCGCAAAAAGAGGCGGAGGCAAGGCGCACGCCTTCACGAGGAATGAAGGCGTACCTTGGACGTACGTCGGAATGACGGGGATCGCTCTTCTGATCGAAAATCACATTCCTGTTGGAAACTGTTCAAAAATGCCCAGATGCAAGGCCTCCGAAAGCGCGAGGAGTGAGACGTACTTTTGGGTACGTCGCAACGACGAGCGCTGAGAGAACGCAGCAGATGGGTGTTTTTCAACAGTTTCCTTAGTTTTTTTTCATGATGGAAAGTAGCTGCCGCTCAAGCGCCTCTTTCGGTTGTGCGCCCACGAGGGTATTGACCAGTTCCCCGTCTTTAAAGATAAGCATGGTGGGAATGCTTCTGATGCCGTACTGGGCAGCAGTGGAGGGATTTTCGTCCACGTTGAGTTTCGCCACCTTCACCCCGCCCGAATATTTCGAGGCTATTTCCTCCATAACCGGCGCCACCGTATTGCAGGGGCCGCACCAGGGCGCCCAGCAATCCACCAGGACAACGCCCCGATGGGCCAGCACCTCGGTCGAGAACGTGGCATCGGCAACGTCGACCGGATGCCCATCGTCACCCCTGATTACCAGTGTTTCCCCGCATTTTCCGCAGAGCGGCAGGTCATTCAGTCGGTTTTCGGGCATCCTGTTTTTGGTTCCGCAACTCAAACACCGGATAATGATTTCATCAAGCAGGGCATGGCAACGACCGCAGGTGGGCCGATCATGGAAGCGGTTCTCGGGGATGCGGTTCTTGGTCCCGCAGTTGAGGCACCGGATAATGATATCGTCTTTAGCCATGTTTTACCCTCAACGTTGCAATCCATTATCTCTTAACGAACGATGAAAAGTCAACAGCAACCCTTGACACCCATCGGCACAAACCGCTTGACCTTTTTTTCCGCCGGTTCTCGTCGTTCTTCGAAAAAAGGAAGATTGCGTTGCTTTTAAAAAACAAATACGGTATTTCCTGATGCATCGAGGATAACAAAATCGCAGGGAAACATATGGAGGATACGGTCGGGTTACTGAAACAAGGAGCCGTCTCCGGCTTCGGCAGGGGATGGCGCGGTTTTCTCTGGACAATCAAGATCATCGTCCCCATTTCCCTGGCAACGACGCTGCTCGCCTGGAGCGATCTGCTCCGTCACATCGACTTCCTCATTAAACCCCTCATGGGACTCCTCAGTCTCCCTCCCATGGCTGCCGTTCCTCTCCTCATCGGCATGCTCTCAGGCATCTATGGAACAATCGCCGCCATGGTGGTGCTCCCTTTTAACGAAAGCCAGATGACCCTTATCGCCATCTTCGCGCTGAGCGCCCACAACCTGATCCAGGAAGGAATCGTTCAGGCTCAATCGGGCATCAATCCCGTAAAGGCAACCCTGTACCGTCTGGCATCGGCAATTATTTCCGTCATTGCCGTGGCGCCGTGGCTTCCTGCCGGTTCGCCGACCTACCTTCACGCCGGTGCGCTCCCGGCCTCCCTTTCCTTTTCCCTCATGCTGGAGAACTGGCTTGCGGCCACGCTGTATTTGATGTTCAAGGTTTTTCTGATTTTAATGGCGCTGATGGTAGTGCTCGAAATTTTCAGAACCACCGGCTGGATACATCCCCTGGTCAGAGTCTTATCGCCTCTGCTCAAAATCATGGGGCTCGACAAAAAGGTGGGATTTCTCTGGATGACCGCGGTGATCTTCGGTCTGGCATACGGGGGCGCCATTCTCGTGGAGGAAATAAAAAACGGGACCATTTCGGAGGAAGAACGAGAAACGCTGCACCTGTCCATCGGCATCAACCACGCGCTCGTTGAAGACCCGGCCCTGTTCCTGGCCATGGGACTGAGTCCCTTCTGGCTCTACATCCCCCGCCTGCTCATGGCCATCGTCAGCGTCCGCCTCATCCGCCTCTGGCAGAACTGGCGCTTGTGGAGCAGGAGATGAAATCCGGGACTCCTGAGGAGGGATGGTGATTTTCAGTTGGCAGCATGGATCAGCGGCAGTGATTAACCGTTCATTCGATCGGTTCGTCGGTTTCACAAAATGTATTGTGTATTCAGGCCAATTTTCTTTGCTGCTGCAATTTGTTGCTTGTCCGAAGAAACAAACAGCTCTGT
>CAZTLA010000175.1:0-3296 GCA_964614365.1 uncultured Syntrophales bacterium
AAGAACGGTTTTAATCCCGTCAAAAACAAACGCCTGTTTGAAATTGTGGCCGATCAAATCAGAACCGCGATCCTCGACGGGCACTATACCTCAGGGGACCGGCTGGCTTCCGAAAAGGAGCTTTGCCGGTCATTCCAGGTGGGCCGCCCCGTGATCAGGGAGGCCCTCCGCACCCTGGAGCATTCCGGCACCTTATCCATACGCCCCGGGGCGGGAGGCGGCATCTTCGTCAAAAAGGTTGATTCCGACCAACTGATGAATTCCCTGGAAACAATAGTTCACCTCGATCAAGTAACGATTCACCAAATCACCGAGGCGCGATTGGCGATTGAAAAGGGCGTTTGGGCGCTGGCGTTGGAACGCATCCGACCGGAGGACATTGAACGCCTCGAGAACAACATCCTGTCCGCGCGGGAGTGTCTGGCAAGGAAAATTCCGGAACCGAAAAGTCTTGAGTTTCATCTTATCGTGGCGGAAGCGAGCGGGAATCCTCTTCTCGTTATGATAGCCAAGGCGCTTTTTGACGTCCTGCAAAAATACCTGTCGCAGTTGGGACTCAATTTGACGAGAAAAAAGAAGGTGCTGGAAATTCATGAATTGATTTTGCAGCATATCAAAAAAGGAAACATCAAGGAAGCGATGGAGATCATGGAGGCGGATATCACGAAGCTCTCAGCCGGGCAGCAGTCTAAGAAACGTGTTGCCCGGCCCGACGTAAAACCGAAAAGATCGTTTAACAATAAGGGAAAAAGGGGACACCCCTAATACTATAGGATGTCCACATATCCCCGCGGCTTCTGTTACAGGCCTTTCTTCTCAAACCATCTGAACGTGAGCAGTCCCAAGGCGATAATAAGAACTATGATTATCCAGTGGTTTACTCCCAGCACCTGGGGAATGGTAATTTTTCCGTAATCTCCCCACTGCAATACCGTATTCTTCAATGCCGGGTAGAATTCTGCAAATATTCCCGCTCCCACAAGCATACCGAGAATGCCCCAGAGGGCATCCCACCTGCCTTCGCCGATAGCGCCCATCTGTGTTCCCGGACAGTAACCGAGCAGTCCCCAGCCGATGCCAAAAATCAGGCCTCCGATAATATTACCACCGAGAACGGTTGTCTTTATCGAAAGCTTCGCCAGACCGAGGTCTTTTAAGAGATAGACCCCCACCATTGCTACCATGATTGCGGTAAGCATGAATTTTACAATGGTCATATCGGTGAGGCGCAATGCCCCCATCTGTTTGTCGTAACGAATCACCCTCCCTTTCTGAAGGAGGAAGCCAAATAGAATGCCCGTTGCAAATCCATAGATGAGCTCACTCATTTCCGGCACCTCCTCGATAAAGAATCCTGGCGATGATAATTCCCCCAATGAAAAAGCATACCAATGCAACATACCCGCTGACTGCCAACTGAAGCGAACCGCTCAGTCCATGACCGCTCGGTCAGCCATCGGCAAGACGCGCCCCGAACATCGCCACGGCGCCACCCATAAAGGCAACAATCGCTCTCTTTGTCTTACTGGGGCCGAAACGCCTTTCCCACAGGGGAGGAACCGCCTGAAGCTTGAATGATTTTGACGTAGTGGAAGCAACAAGTGCCCCGAAGAAAATGCCCACAACGAAAAGGAACTGCCAATCTATCTTGGGAATTTCCTTCTTGAAATACTCCATCGCGGCAACCCGTTCCGCATTAAAGATCATCTCGACAAATCCCGCCGAGCGGACGAACGTTGTTGATACACCCACGTACTTGCCGGTAAACCAGACCGAGAACACAAGGAGTAAGCCTGTTAGAGCGCCGGCGATGTAGGGATTCCAGCCACTGTTTTCCTGTTTTGCATCCATCTTTATTGTCCTCCTTTCATGGTTACATTCCGTGCTGCCATAATGCATGGCAATGGAAAAAAACGAGTTGCAAGACTTACAGAATCTCAAGCACAATAAATTTATTATCTTTCCACTCTCCCTCATATATTTTACCGTCCCAGAAT
This sequence comes from uncultured Syntrophales bacterium, assembly GCA_964614365.1. Lineage (GTDB taxonomy): Bacteria > Desulfobacterota > Syntrophia > Syntrophales > JACQWR01 > JACQWR01. The sequence continues at coordinate 1,998 of CAZTLA010000175.1, forward strand.
ATCAGTGAGCCCCGTCCAGATATTCTGTTCTCCTCCCATTCCCCTTTATACAGGGAACCATCGGTAAAAGAGAGAACTCCTTTGCCGTGTGGCAGACCGTTCTTCCATTCTCCTTTGTATTTTTTACCCTCAGGGAAGATCATTTCCCCGTATCCGTTCTTCATGCCGTTTTTCCACTGCCCCTCATATCTTCCACCGTCGGGCAGCGTCTCCGTCCCTTCCCCTTCCGCGATACCGTTTTGCCATTCGCCCTCGTATCGATAACCATCAGACAAAAGGATCGTTCCACACAGGTGGGGCAGATCATTATCCCATTGGCCTGCATATCGACTTCCATCGGGCCAAGTAAAGATCCTGTCGCCATGAAAACAACCGGACTTGAAGAAACCGCTATAGGCGGTCCCATCCGGATAGGCGCATGCCCCTTCGCCCTCCATTGGTTTTTCCTCCCAGTGAAATTCGACAAACAGGGGGCCGTTTGAATTCCGGGAAGATTTATACGTGAGCGTTTTTTCTTTATTCATTTTGCTTTTCATTTTTCAGCCCACGAATTTCCCTTCTTCAAACTCACCTTCGTATTTTTTACCATTGGCCAATACCATTACCCCCTTGCCGTGCGGCAGACCATTTTCTAATCGGCCGTTATACTTTCTACCGTCTTTCAGGTTTAAGGTTCCCCAGCCATGATACTTGTTGTCCTTGAATTCACCCTCATATCGATCTCCGTTGGGGTACTCCATGACACCGTATCCGTTGGACATGCCGCGCTCGAATTTTCCTGTATACTTCTTTTTGTCAGGCAGTATTAAGGTTCCTTGACCATCGTACCGGTCGTTTTTCCAGTCGCCTACATATAATCTCCCGTCTGCCATGGTCAGTGTCCCGTTTCCGTCTTTTTTGTCTTCCCTCCATTGGCCCACGTATGACGAACCATCAGACAGTGAAAGCATGCCATGTCCATTACGCAGCCCTGTTCTCCATTCTCCGACATACTTACTTCCATCAGGGTAGCTTACAATTCCATGGCCGTGAGGCAATCCGTCTTGCAACTCACCCATATACTTGCCTCCGTCGGTCTGAATTCTTATCACATGCCCCGGCTCAGATTCCCGGGAGATTTGCTGTTTTCTTTCTTTTGTTTTCTCCTCCGATTCTTCTTTTATAATTGCATTTTCAACCTTCTTCCGTAGCTCTTCGAGATCTTGTAATCGCGCCTGTTCCTCGGCCTTCTTCCTGGCTTCCTCTTCCGCCCTGATGCGCGCTTCTTCCTCAGCCTTCTTCCTGGCCTCCGCTTCCGCC
>CAZTLA010000175.1:3396-6542 GCA_964614365.1 uncultured Syntrophales bacterium
TCCGCTTCCGCCCTGATTCGCGCTTGTTCGGTCTTAGATTTTCCCTTTTCCCATTCTCCCTCGTATTGACTGCCATCCGACCAAGTAAAGACGCCTTGACCCTGCGGCAAATCATTCAGCCATCCCCCTTTATAACTGCTCCCATCCGGCCGTGTGAAAGTACCTTCTCCCTGGAGGTGTCCGTTATAAAACTCACCCTCGTAACGGCTGCCATCCGGCCAGACGAGCGTTCCTTTGCCCTGATAATCTTGCGCCGCCCAGCTTACTCGATATCTGCTCTCTTCTGTGGCTCCCTTTATCAGCATAGAAAATAAGACTTCTTTCTAAGGAAAGAAATTTACTCTTTCAGTATTTGCTGGTATTTCCCTATTTTCGGGTAAGTATCCGTCACGATTTTGCCGAATTCCCGGCTGCCGACGGACTGAAGAACGATCTGCTTCTTCCTGGCGAGCTCAATAAAGTCAGCCTCCCTCACAGCCTTGCTGAAGGCCTCTTCCAGGGTTTTGATGATGGCGGGAGGCGTCTTGGGCGGGGCCTCCGCACCTCGAAGCGAGGCAATAATATCCATCTTTATGCCCAGATCTTTCGGAATCGGTACGTCGGGCATGTAGGGGTTCCGTTTATCGCTGAGCAAAAGCAGCGGCCGCAGTTTTCCCGCCTGAATGAGGGACGTGGCGGAAGTTGCCAGGCAGACCGCAAAATCAAGATGTTTTCCGGCCAGTGCAACTATGCTGCCGGCGGCGCCTTCATAAGGCACCCCGGTGACCTTGATTCCCAGCTCATCCATGGCCAGAAGCCCCGCAAGATAGGTCGCATCGCCGGACACTCCCCCTGACAAGGTTTTCGTCCTGGCGGCCTTTGAAAACTCCTCAAAGGTTTTCCAGTTATCCGCGTGAACCACCGGGAGCTGGCTGGAAGTGGACCAGGAATAAACAGGGGTGAAGTCACTCGTCTTGAACCTGGTTTTATCCTTGAACTCTATGATGATGCTTTTCGGAAAGGTATAGGTGGTCAGGCTGTAACCGTCCGGCGCGGCATTTTGAAATCTCTCAAACGCAATTTTCCCGCCGGCGCCGGCTTGATTTTCAATGATGATCCTCTGCCCCAGATGTTTTTCCAGAAAAGGGGAAAGGACGCGCGCTTCGGCGTCCTCTCCCCCGCCGGGGCCGGCCGTAACGATAAACTTTATGGCCTTGTGGGGATGATCCGCCCCATAGGCTGAAGGGGAAAAAATCAACAGGCTAAAACCCCAAATGACAACGGCAACGGCAATAAACTTCATTGCTGACTTGTGCCTCATGATTCATTGCCTCCTTTCATTTTTCCCCTTGCGTCGGGATTTTCCGGTATGGACCAGGGTGCGGCCCCACAAACAATACGGTTAAAAAATGAGGGGCTTGCAAAGTAATTTTTACCAGGGAAACGGTTTGACCTGACTTCGTTGAGGATCCACATAGATTGCCTCCTTCGGGCACTCTATCTCGCACAGGTAGCAACACATACAATCTTCCTGCCAGGCAATATAAATTTGACGGCTTGCAACGGCGAAAACATCCATGGGGCATATATTGAAACAACGCTTGCAGCCATTGCATTTGGCATAATCAATATTCTTAATCGGCATTTCTCCCTCCCCTCAGCAAGAGACTACCATCAGAATAGCGGGTATTGCTTCCGCAGCGGCTCCCAATAGGGTGTCGGAAAATCCCTGGCCCAGACCTTGAGCGTTTCATCTTCCCCGGTCACCATTACCCACTTCAGCCACTCAATATTATCTGTCAGCGGATAATCCCGACGATAGACAAATCCCCTGCTTTCTTTCCGGAATACAACGCTCGCGACGATGGCTTCGGCTATCGCCAGCATGCTTCTGATTTCAAAAGCCTTGACAAGCTCATGAACGGACTTGGCAAAAACCAGGGGCAGTTTGTTATCCCTCAATTCCCTGATCTTATCCAACGCCCCCTGCAGAGATGCTTCGTCTCTCAAATAAGCCACACGATAGGGGATCAGAATTTCCAGCAATTCGTAATTAAGCTCGTCCGGCTTCATGCCGGAATTTCTTTTGGCCGGGGCCGTCAACTCCTCGACGTATGAGCGGATCGTCTTCTCATCGTCCGGCGTCAACGGGGTTTCACGTTGTTGTTCAGCCCACCCGGCTGCATACCTGCCGGCACGGGCGCCGGAAATAAAACAAAACGACAGGTTCAAACCGGTAATCGACCAGGTCCCGTGCTCAGGAGTGCAACTGGTATCGCCGGCAGCATAAAGTCCCGGGACATTGCTGGCGCAGGTCGTATCGATATGTATGCCGCCCCCGTGTATCAACGTGCCTTCAAAAGCCGGCATCCATTCGATTTTTTGCTCAAACGGGTTGACCCCGAGCCGTGCAAAGGCGCGGAACCCTTCCGGCAGGATATGACGCAGAAGCTTCCGGTCATCCGGCGCAACCTGCGTCAAGTCAAAATAGATGGGCCCTCGCCCGGCGTCAACCTCATGCGCCATGCCCACGACCACCCGCGGCAACCTCGCCCGGCTGCCGACTTCGGGATCATAACGCCGCATAAACTCCTCGCCCTTGGCGTTCAAGAACCGGCCGCCAAGCCCGACCATCAGGCTGAGGCCATGAATGTCTATTTCTCTTGCAGTGGTGTTTGACATGGCCTGGTCAAGATTTCGCAGGTGAACACCCGCCCGGAGCGACATATACTGGGCCTCGCCCGTTAAATTGCGATGGCCGATGAAAAAACTTTTAAATCCGCATCCGCCGGCGGCAAGCACCACCGCCTTTGCCAAGAACAGATAACTTTCACCGGTTCGGCAATGCAGCCCCAACGCGCCGGCAACGCGTCCTTTCTGGATAACCAGATGGGTCATCATGACCCGCTCGATCAATGCCACGCCGGCCTCCAACGTTCGGCGGCGAAGCGTATCCATCATCGGCAGCGCATTGATGACATTGGTAAGGGTATGAATATTGCCGCGTCCTTTGCGGCGGATAAACTTACCGTTCTCGTCCTCTTCAAGAACCTTGATGCCGTATCGTTTCCCCCAGTTGTTCAGCTCGATATTCAGATCATACGCCTCTGCCAACTAGACATAATGGCTGACAGTTGAAAAAGCGACCTGCTCCTTATCAACGTGGG
>CAZTLA010000176.1:0-6531 GCA_964614365.1 uncultured Syntrophales bacterium
CCTTTGTTTTTTCCTGGAGCATGGTAAGAAGATCAATCGTCTGTTTTGCCGCCGCCAGGTTTCTCTGCGATTTCTTCGTTGCCGGATCGGAAAAATCACCGAAGTGATACATGGCGGTAGAACTGAGCGAAAGGATGAAGTTGTAAAAATTGATCTCCGGCAGTCCTTCCGCCTCCTGAGATGGGGGTCCTTCCTTAGTTTCTGGCCGGGATTGTTCCCCGGCCTCCGGCGGTGAAAAGTCCTCTGTCGTAACTTCTTCCGCAGCGGGGACGGCCTCCGCTTTTGATGTTTCCTCGGTGCGGGGCTGGCCCGACTCGTCGAAGAGTCTTTTGTCCCTCACTACAAATGCCTTTTCTTTCTTGTCTTCTTCCATGCACTGACCTCTCCGGTATTGGTTTGCAACGGTGGACGGGTACAGGGGCATCCCTTTTTCTTCCTGCACGTTCCGGGCAGGCGGTTAGAGGGGCCTCATACTCCTCAGCCTTGCGATCCTTTCCTCGATAGGGGGATGGGTGCTGAAAAGATTCATGAGCGATCGGCCCGTCAGGGGATTTACGATGAACATGTGCGCCGTGGAGGGGTTTGCATCCATGGGAATCTTCTCCGAAGCCCGTGATAATTTCTCCAGGGCGCTTGCGAGACTATAAGGTTTGCCCGATACCTTGGCGCCGCCGGCATCGGCAAGATATTCCCTCGACCGGGAGATCGCCATCTGGATAACGGTGGCTGCAATGGGGGCCAGGATGGCCATAAGCAGCAGATGAATCGTACCGCCGCCTTCTTCGCCGTCATCGCGACGGCCCCCCCCGAATATGGCGGCCCACTGGGCCATGTTGGCGAGCATGACGACGGCGCCGGCAAGCGTCGCCGCAATGGAGCCCACGAGCATGTCCTTGTTTTTGATGTGGGAGAGTTCGTGCGCAAGGACTCCTTCCAGTTCATCCCTGTCCAGTATCCTCAAGATGCCTTCGGTCACGGCCACGACGGCATGATTTTCATCCCTGCCCGTGGCAAAGGCGTTCGGCGTGTTCCCGGGAATGATATATACCCGAGGCATCGGAAGGGAAGCCTTCAAAGCCAGATTCCTGACCACTTTATAAATCTCCGGCGCCTCGCTTTCCGAAACCTCTTGGGCATGATACATCCTCAGCACCAGTTTGTCTGAAAACCAGTAGCTCCCGAAGTTCATCACCACGGCAAAGACAAAGGCGATGAGCATGCCCTGCCTGCCGCCGAAATAGCCCCCGATCAACAGTAAAAGCCCCGTCAGCGCCCCCAGCAACAGGACTGTTTTAACGATATTATTCATACGAACCTCCTCCTCATTGGAAAAAAGTTTTTTTCTCCATCTCGGGCAGACGCATTTATTTGCCCGTTGCTCAAGACGCGGGAATCTTATTGTTTGCTGAAGGTCAGCTTTTCCGCACGCGTCACATCGATAAGGATACGATCACCTTCGGTGAAGGCGCCCTCCAGAATCTTTGCCGCTAAGGTGTCCAGAATAAGTTTCTGAAGCACCCTCTTGAGCGGCCTTGCGCCATAGTCCGGGCTATACCCCATTTTGGCTATATAACTAATCGCCTTGTCTGTCAATTCAATAGAGAGCTTGCGTTCATCGAGCCGCTTTTGGATAAGACCGACCTGTATGCGGATGATTTGGTCAATATCTTCCCTGCTCAACGTCCTGAAGGTGATAATGTCATCTATCCTGTTCAGAAATTCCGGTTTGAACGTGGCTCTGAGCGCTTCCATTGCACGGTCCCGTTTTTCTTCATCGCCGAGCGAAGAATCCTGTATCCATTGGCTGCCCACGTTCGAGGTCATGATAGTGATGGTGTTCTTGAAATCAACCGTCCTTCCATGACCGTCAGTAAGCCTGCCGTCATCGAGTATCTGCAAGAGAATGTTGAACACGTCGGGATGGGCCTTTTCGATTTCGTCGAACAGGAGCACCGCGTAGGGTCTTCTCCTGACCGCTTCCGTCAGGTATCCCCCCTCTTCATAGCCCACGTAGCCGGGAGGCGCCCCGATCAGCCGGGCGACGGCGTGTTTTTCCATGAATTCCGACATGTCGATCCTGACCATGGCCTGTTCGTTGTCGAACATGAATTCGGCGAGCGCCCGCGCCAGTTCCGTTTTACCCACACCCGTGGGTCCGAGGAAGATGAAGGACCCGATGGGGCGGGTCGGTTCCTGCAGGCCCGATCGAGCTCTCTTGAGCGCATTGGATACGGCGTTAATGCCTTCGTCCTGGCCCACGACCCTGAACTTGAGCCGCTCTTCCATCTGGAGCAGCTTCTGGATGTCGCTTTCCATCATCCGTGCCACAGGAATTCCCGTCCAGTTGGCCACGACTTCCGCCACGTCTTCTTCATCCACCTCTTCCTTGAGCATTTTCTTGTCTTTCTGAAGTTCGGCAAGCTTCGCGTGTTCCCGCTCCAGTTCTTTGTTCAGTTCCACGAGTTTCCCATAGCGGATCTCCGCGGCCTTGGCAAGATCGCCCTCTCTCTGGGCGTTCACTTCCTCGGTCTTGTAGTTTTCTATGCTGCCTTTAATGGACTGTATCTTTTTAATGGCTTCTTTTTCACCGCCCCAGTGGAGCTTCATCTTGTCCATGGATTCTTTGAGGTCGGCGAGTTCCCGGTCGATCTTGTTGCGCCGTTCCACGGACGTCTTGTCCGTCTCGTTCTTCAGCGACTGCCGCTCGATGGCGAGTTGAATCACCTTTCTCTCCATCACGTCTATTTCCGACGGCAGGCTGTCCAGCTCGATCCGCAGGCGGGAGGCCGACTCGTCGATCAGATCCACGGCCTTGTCGGGAAGAAAGCGATCGCTGATGTAGCGGTTGGACAAATTTGCGGCGGCGATGATCGCGGCGTCCTTTATCCTTACCCCGTGATGCACCTCGTAGCGCTCCTTGAGTCCCCGCAGGATGGCGATAGTGTCTTCCACCGAGGGTTCCTGGACGAAAATAGGCTGGAAACGCCGCTCCAGTGCCGGATCTTTTTCTATGTGTTTGCGATATTCGTTAAGCGTCGTGGCGCCCACGCAGCGCAGTTCACCCCGGGCGAGGGCGGGTTTCAGCATGTTGGAGGCGTCCACCGCTCCCTCGGCAGCACCGGCGCCGACAACGGTGTGGATCTCGTCGATGAAAAGGATGATTTCCCCCTGGGCGTCGGTAACTTCTTTCAGAACCGCCTTGAGCCGTTCTTCAAATTCCCCGCGGTACTTGGCGCCGGCTAAAAGCCCTCCAATATCAAGACCGACAACGCGTTTTTCTTTGAGGTTTTCCGGGACGTCGCCGTTGACGATGCGCTGCGCCAGGCCCTCCACGATGGCCGTTTTCCCCACGCCGGGTTCCCCGATGAGCACGGGATTGTTTTTTGTCCGCCGTGAGAGAACCTGCATGATCCTTCTTATTTCTTCGTCCCTGCCGATGACTGGGTCGAAGGAACCCTTGCGGGCCAGTTCGTTAAAATCCTTGCCGTAACGCTTGAGGGCCTGGTATTTTCCCTCGGGGTTGGGATCGGTAACCCGCTGACTGCCCCTGATCTCGACGAGAACCTTGAAGATGCTGTCCCGGGTAATGCCTGCGCCGCGGAGGACCCGCGCGGCTTGGCCGTCCTTTTCGTCGGCGACGGCGATCAGGATATGTTCCGCACTGGCATATTCATCCGTCAGACGCGCCGCTTCGGAAAGGGCGGTATCCATAATTTTGTTCAGCCGGGGGGTGATATAAGGCTGGCCGCCGGCCGTCCCCGTCACCTTGGGCAGATTGTCCAGCGCCCTCCTTACCTCGTTACTGATGCGCTGAGGATCGGCGCCAAGTTTTTTCACTATGTCACCGGCGATTCCCTCCGGTTGTTCCAGCAAGGCCGTGAGAAGATGTTCCGGCTCCATGCCTTGATGGCCGTAGCCGCCGGCAAGGTTCTGGGACTCCTGCAGGGCTTCCTGAACTTTTAGGGTGAATTTATCGAATCTCATAGACTCTCCATGTTATTGTTTTGGGATAAGTGTTCGTAAATTAAACATGGGCTTGTGGGATGTCAACCCCTGCCGGATTGCTGTTTGGGAAGTCAGGTTAACGTGAAGTTCCGATTATTTGTATAAGAATTGCACAAGAAGGAAAAACTGCCGACGGGAGACTGGAAGCGTCAATAATTATTTTACTTTGACGACGGTTTTCTTGGCTGGATTCAGGATATCTTCCGTGCGGCCGACAACAATCGCTCGGGCCACGCACGTAGCCTCACAGGCCGTTCGTTGCCCGGCTTTCAACCGGTCTATGCACATATCACATTTCACCATCTTCTCGCGTTCATCAAACTGAGGGACATCATAGGGACAGGCCGAGAGGCAGGATTTACAGCCGCTGCATTTTTCCTGATCCACCAGGACCACGCCCGTATCCGGATCGCGATAAATGGCGACGCTTGGACAGGCCTCGATGCAGGGCGCCCCGGCGCAATGCAGGCATGCGAGGGGTTGAAAAAATTGAATGACGCGGTCATCGCGGATGAGCGGTCCATGTTGATATATGGTTATGCGATTAATCCCTTTGGGCTCGGCCTCCGGAGGGCGCGGAGGGTGGGGAGGGTCATTATGCTGCAATTTGCATGCGATAACGCAGGCATAACAGCCTATGCATTTATCGTGATCAAAAATAATGGTCCTGTCAGCCATTGAGCGCCTCGTCCACCCGGTACATCTTGCAGAGCAATGCCCTGAAAGTAGTTGCCCCGGTGGCCGGATCACAGGGAAGATCGCTGCTCGTGAGCACATTGGCATTGGATTCCCACAGTCCCTGGTCCGGCCTTTCCGGATACCACCAGGAACACTGGGCGATCACGACGCGGGGATCAACACCGGCAAAAAGCCATGCCTTCTGTTTGATCTTGCCCCGCGGCGTCTCAATCCAGACCCAGTCTCCATTTTGAATGCCCAGTCTTTGAGCTGTCTCGGGGTGGATCTGAACCAGTGGATAGGGTTGAAGTTCCCGCAACCAGGGAACCTGGCGGGACTGGGAATGGAAAAAGTAGGGCAAACGCCCCCCCGTGGAGAGGATAAGAGGATACTCTTTGAAAAGACCCGGGGTTGAATAGGGGCTTTCATTCGGCTCCACGTAGCAGGGTAGGGGATCGTATCCGAGTTTTTCCATCGTCGTTGAAAAAAGTTCCACCTTGTGAGTCGGCGTGCGGAAGCCCCCCCCTTTTTGCCAGTAGTCAGTCTTGTATTTATAATATACTTGATCCTTCCCCGTCCTGGCCAAACCGCCTTTCCGTTTGAACTCCTCCCAGGTGATGTTTGCTTTCTTCAGTTGATAGGTAAACATCTCCTCCACAGTGTTAAACCAGTGCTCGGGCGCGATCCTCCGTCCCAGCTCATTGTATATCCAGTAATCGGATTTTGCCTCGCCCGGCGGTTCCACCGCCTTGACCATGGCTGAGAAATGGAACCTGCCGTGCTCGTCCCAGATACCATCGGACTCCAGCCAATGAGCCGCCGGAAGGACGATATCGGCATAGTTCGCCGTTGGCGACATATATAAATCGGCTACTGACAAAAAATCTGTTTTCAACAACCCCTCGAAAACGCCTTTAGAGTCGGCATAGCAGAGCAGGGGATTTGTTCCCTCAAGATGCATGACCCTCACCCGGTCGGGCGCGTTTTCCCGTAGATTTCTAAAAATCGTGTCCGGATGCGCGAATCTCCCGAGGACTCCAAGTTTATACTTGTCTCCCCCGGCCATGCTCTCTCTCTGCTCTTTCGGCACAGTGATCTCTCGCCCAAAATCCTCCAAGTCGCCTGCGTCCGTGGTCATCCAGTTAACCATACCGCCCGGACGTTCGATGTTTCCGGTGATAGCCGTCAGGCAGACCAATGCTCTCACGTTCTGGGTACAGTTGTTTGAGGCTTCCAGGGGTTCGCCGATCATAACCACCCCCGGTGCGTCGATAGCCAACATCCGGGCAGCTTTGACGATCTTTTCCGCCGGCACCCAGGTGATCTCAGACACGTTCCGGGGTGGGTAATCCTGCACCCGGTTCTTGAGCTGCTCGAAGCCATATGTCCAGTTTTGGACGAATTCCCGGTCGTATAAGTTCTCATTGATGATCACATGCATCATGCCCAGTGCCAGGGCGGCATCGGTCCCCGGCCTCACTTGCAGCCAAAGGTCCGCACGGGAAGCCAAACGGGTGGCCCTGGGATCCACGATGATGAAATTCTTCGCCTGCTCCAGGGCATTCAGGTACCAGACGGCCATTTCATTTTCGGGGTTGCTGATTTCCATTTGCCTGCCCCAGGCGATGATCGTTTTTGGAAACTCTCCACCCCAACCATGAAAATCGGGCAATAACCTTCCGCCCACGGTAATGGTATACACCATCAGGCGGGGCAGATAACAGACATGGGCAGGTCCCATCAGATTTCCCGTGCCGATTGTCCCGGCGAGGCGCAGGGTATATAAATTGTATCCCCTGCCGGTTCCCTGTCCCGTGCATACTGAATTGGGGCCGAATTGCGCAGCCG
>CAZTLA010000177.1:0-6516 GCA_964614365.1 uncultured Syntrophales bacterium
AACAACGACATGTGGCAGTTCATTTCCGAATCGGGAAACTGGATTTCAACGGTACTTCCTCCCGCTCCTCTCCTCAGGTTGGCGTTGAATTTGTCCCACGCCTTCATGTCCGGGAAAAAGTTGCCCGACCAGTTGAAGCCAATGGGAGACTGATCGTCCTTGATCACCTTCGCCGATGAATAAAAATCTGCCTCCTCGGCAACAAAATCGGGCGCCTCATAGGGATTGTTGAACAGGAATTCCGGGTCACGGATTCCCGACAGAACAAGGGGAAGATAGTTGTAATGCAGCAGCCGGACAGGTTTGTCCCCCTGCATGTTGCTGAACTGGTGCCAGTAATTATGGGGAATCATGAACAGGCTGGACGTTTGCCATTCGAAGCTCTTCTTCGGCTTGCCCTCGCCCGCCCAGATTGTCGTCAGCCCCCGCCCCCCTACCACATACACGATCTCATCCAGCGCAAATTTCAGCGGCGGCAGCGTTTTGCCCGGTGCGATTTCCGTAACCCGCGCCTCGGTGATTCCCTCCTGACCCAGGAGTTGGAAAAAAGCCGCGTTGCACCGCCGCTCTTCCCACCACCCAAGCTTCAGCGTTCTCAGATCCTCGATGTAATACCCCTTATGGATCGGAATCCCGATAGACTCCATCCACTGATCGTGCGTAAATCTCTTGCTCCAAAATGTTGCGTCTAATTTCCCTAATCGTGCCATAAATACTATTCCTCCTCCGTCAATAATTACCGCGAGACCTCAGCATGAGTCCCCTCTCTGCCAATCCAATGCGTGCCTGACGCCCATGTATGTAGCATATTTTAAGCCGGAGTTCTTCCATTTATTTCTTACGGAGGAATGCCTCGGCTAACGACCGTCAATAATTGAAGCTTTTCGCAGTAAACTATAGTATCGTTCCAAGAGTGAGTACCGGGGGTATCCCACACGTATCGTGTGCGGATAGGACGTGCCATTGATGTCCAGGATTCCTATGCGCTTTCGTCACAAAGGTTATCTTCTGATCATTGCCGCTCTGCTGATTTCGTCATTATCCCGACCGGTCCAGGGAGAAATCGACGGTTTGAGCGCAACCGATTCATTCCGCAAGGCACTTATCCTGCAGCGAGCGGGGAAACAGCAGGAAGCCGTGGAACAGTACAACAGGGCCATAGGATTTGACCCGAACTACGCCGAAGCGTACCTCCATCGGGGGAATGCCTATTATGGACTGGGCAAGAAGCAGCAGGCCATCAACGATTACGACAGAGCCATCGCCATAGACCCTCAACAGGGAGACGCCTACTATCATCGAGGCAATTCCTATGATGACCTGGGCGACAAACGGCACGCCGTCGAAGATTACAGTAAGACAATCGAAATAAACCCTCAGCATGCCGACGCATACAACAACCGCGGCCTTGCGTACGCCGCCCTCGGCAACGGGCGGCGTGCCATCGAGGATTTCAGCGCGGCAATCGAGATAAACCCGAACCATATTGCGGCGTACAATAATCGCGGGCTTGAGTATTCCGCCCTCGGTGATAAGCGGCGCGCCGTCAAAGATTTCGACAGGGCAATCCGGATAAATCCGCGCTACGCGCAATTGTACAATAATCGCGGCAATGCCCATGATGCCCTCGGCAATACAAAGCAGGCCATCAAGGATTACGACCGGGCCATCGAGTTGAATCCGACGTATGCGGCGGCATACAATAATCGCGGCAATTCTTATGAGGCCCTCGGCGAAACACTGCGGGCAATTAAGGATTACGACCGGGCCATCGAGTTGAATCCCCAATACGCCAGGGCCTACGATAACCGCGGAAATGCCCATTATCTCCTGGGCGGCAACCGACAGGCAATCAACGATTACACCCGCGCCCTTGAAATAGATCCGAACTACGCGCACGCATACAATAACCGCGGGAATGCCTATTATGCCATCGTCGACACGCGGCAGGCCATCAAGGATTATGACCGGGCCATCAAAATAGACCCAAACTACGCAGAAGCATACAATAATCGCGGGAATGCCTATGAGGCACTGGGAGACCGGCGGCGGGCAATCAGGGATTACGACAGGGCCATCGAGATAAACCTCCGCTATGCCGAAGCGTACTTTAATCGCGGGAACGCCTATGAAGCCCTGGGAGACCGGCGGCGGGCGATCAGGGATTACAGCGCGGCAATCAGGACAAAACCCCGCAACGCCGACGCCTACTATAATCGGGGGCTGGCGCATAATCGTTCGGGCGATAGGCAGCGCGCAATCGAGGATTACGGTAAGGCCATAGGAATAAATCCGAAGTTTGCTAAAGCGTACTACAGCCGCGGCGAGCTATATTCTGCCTCAGGCGAAAGCCGGAAGGCCCTGGAGGATTGGAAGCAATCTGCAACACTGGGCTACAAGAAGGCAAAAAGGCTTCTCAATGAAAAAGGCGTGAAATGGTAAGCGGCCATCCGCTTTTATCTGAAATGATCTGTATACATAGAGAAAATAGGAGAAAGTGTCGGATATTCATACAAACGCTTGGAGTTGATGAATGGCTTAAATTACCGATGGTTACGTTTAAGCTTATGATTGTGGACGAATAGTTCATGTCGGATATATTTACATATTATCTGCCCTATTCACCGAGACATGAAGCATACTTCAATATAAACAGTAAGTTATAATTAAGGCCTTTAACTTGCATATTATCGGGCAGAGTAATGCGTTTCTTTGCGAAGCTGCCGACAAAAGGAGTTCACTATGATTGACAAAAAATTGTATTATTTTGTAGGCTTAACACTTTTGCTTTTTGCTCGAGTCAGCTATGCCGACTCTATTGGCGGATTGTTTCCGTGTAATTCTTCTTCTTTTAGCGGTTCTTGCGATGGGGCAATGTATACGCTCCATTACAGTGGAAGCGCACTTCCGGATGCTGATCCCTTGCACGAAACGTTTCGCATAACGCTCGATATAGATACGAATACCTACACGGGTGGCGGCACATATCTTGACAATGTCGCGATTAAAGTCAGCTCCTCGGTCTTTGCTTTCTCTCTCTATGATGCTCCCGGTGGGGTTGGCAACTGGGGGGTATTCGCAGGAGGGCTTAATGCAAACGGATGCTCCGGTTCAGGGAGTGGCGATAATTGCACCGACGGTACCGCCAATGGCGGTAAAGGCGTCGCCGTCACCACCGGCAATGGCATAGGGACTGATTATTCATTTGTCTTTGACGTAACGGTTGACAATGGCGAGCTCTTTGTCCTGGCGGATCAAGCCAGTATCAAAGCTCGCTACTTAGGCTTAAAGAAAGGCGTCTATGAGAAGATGGGCGCCCTCTTGTCAGAAAATATTACTCTGCAGAGTCCGCCGTCCGTTCCCGAACCCGCCAGCCTCCTCCTCCTCGGCCTCGGATTGATGGGGTTGGCAGGAATGCGAAGAAGGATGAGTGCATAAACAACCGGGTTCAACCAAATCAAAGGGCGGGGTCAGATTGGCCCTGCCCTTTTTTGTTCATGCATTTACTGTAAGAAAGGGAGAATATGCAATGAAAAGGAATGCGCTATTCACAACCTTGATATTAACCGTACTATTTTGGAGTGTTACCGGTATTGCTTATGCGGGTCCTCTTTATGTAGAGGGCATAAACGATACGGAAGTTGTGGATCCCGGCTGGACGTCTGACCCGATGAAAGAGACAGTATTTTTGTACACACCGAGCAAATCCTATGATTTGATAAGGGTTGAGTTTTACACGCTATCCGGTAGTGGAGACTTCACTGTTCGGTTTCGAGGAGATGCTGCCGGCGTTCCGCAAAACATTTTAGGTGAATCAACTTTCCTGCTTTCAGGCAGCAGTGGCTTTCAGGGAAGTGAGTTTTCTTCGCCAATTTCGCTTGTGGCTGGCAATAATTATTGGGTGGGGTTCTATTCACAGAATGCGACTGGAAGCCATTTTGCTGCTTCGGGAAACCAGATTACTGAATATGTGGATTGGGATCTCGATGGTGTTTGGGATGATGGTCCTTTAACGTGGTTGCGCCCAATGATAAAATTTTACCAAGTCCCCGTTCCCGAACCTTCGAGCCTGCTCCTTCTCGGATTCGGGTTAGGTGGAGTTGCAAGAATCAGCAGGAAACTAAAGAAGTAAAACAAAATTGAAATTTATTTGAAAGAACGGCGGGGTCGGAAATGGCTCCGCCTTTTTTGTTTATGCCATCTATTTTCTTGATGGTAATGGCCGGGGAGATATGATATGAGCCTTCCATCATCACCTTCAAACTCAATAGAAAGAATCAACTTAAGAGGGAAACCATGACTATACGGTATATAGTTTTGTTCCTGATTCTTCCAACCCTCATCCTGATCCCCATTCATTATTTTAAAATAACCAGTTGCAGCATCAAGAAACGCTGTTATGCCATAGCGTGGACCGGCATGGCGATAATAATAATGGGAAGTATAATCTATATGGTTCACACGGCGGGAAGAAAGCACCACCTTTCAGCGCCAAAATTCTCATCGGAAGAAGCTCAATACATCGGTCCCTGACCAACCACAAACTGATTCGGATAAAGCATTATTTATCCTGCAATGTTTTGCCGGCTGCCCGTACGGCTTCCCTGATTTTTGCGTAACCGGTACAGCGGCACAAATGCCCGCCGAGCGCCGTGTTTATCTCTTCCGGACCGGGATTCTGGTTCTTATCGAGAAGCGCTTTGGTCGCTGTAATCATGCCGGGGGTGCAATAACCACACTGGATGGCGCCCTGTTCGACGAAGGCCGTCTGGATCGGATGCAGTTCCTGCCCTGCCGACAACCCCTCTACCGTGGTTATGTCTTTTCCCTGGGCCTCTACCGCCAGCGTCAAGCAAGCCAGCACGGGCGTTCCATCGATAAGGACCGTGCAGGCGCCGCATTCCCCGAGGTCGCACGCTTCTTTCGTTCCTTTGAATCCCAGCCGCCGTACCGTCTCTAAAAGAGTGTCGTGGGGCTCGGCGGCAGTCTCGTACGTACTGCCGTTAATGTTCAATGCTATGATCTGCTTCACTTCATGCCACCTTCCTTCCGGCTTTATCCCATGCCTGCTCCAGACACTTGCGCACCAGCACGGCGGCCACCTGGCGGCGGTACCCTGCGGGGACATCGA
Organism: uncultured Syntrophales bacterium; assembly: GCA_964614365.1. Taxonomy (GTDB): domain Bacteria; phylum Desulfobacterota; class Syntrophia; order Syntrophales; family JACQWR01; genus JACQWR01. Next base: position 5,132 of record CAZTLA010000177.1, read on the forward strand.
GGGCTGCGGCATGTGTAATGAACCCGATACTCTTAACCGCTTCGACGGCAGTCTCCGCGAGGAGCGCGCGTGTTATTTGCTGTCCTGCCAATGGATGGACCGGGAGCGCCGTAGGAGATACTACGCTCCCCGACAGGGCTGCCGACGCCTCCTTGCAGGTGACGCCATCCGCTTCCAGCACTATTTGTGCGGCGGCATTGACCAAGGCAAAATCGAGGGTCTGCCGTTTGGCCACCTTCATGAATGAAGTGCCGCTGCCCTCCGGCAAACGCGGAAGATGAAAACGGGTGACCATTTCCTCACCGCTGATCGTGTGCGAACTCGCCCCATCAGTCCGGTAAAGATCGCCGACCGGCAACAGACGGCTCCCGGAAAGAGAGACAACTTCAGCCATTACTCCGAGGGCCATCAGAGCGGGCGCCAGATCGGAACTGGCGGCGGCCCGGCATTGGGACCCCGAGGGAAAGACGTAGCACTGGTTGCCGCCCCGCTTGAAACAGGGCGGCTTCCCCCGCCACCATGCGCGCGAACGGTCGCAATACCAGCACCTGTTGTCGAGAAGGATATTCCCGCCGATGGTTCCCATGTTGCGAAGTTCGGCTGCCGCCACCCGTGAGGCGGCCTGCGCGACCGCCGTCCACCGGGTAAGGCCTTCTATCTGCCGAAGGCCCACGGCCGCACCGACGGCAAGCCCTCCGTCGCCGTTGTCTTCCACCCTGCGCAAGGCATCAATCCCTTTCACATTGATCACAAGTTCGGCGGTGATGCTCCGCCGTTTCAACGCCGGCAACAGGTCGGTCCCTCCGGCCAGTATTTTTGCCTTGCCTCCCGCCTGGTTCAGAAGCGCAACGGCTTCTTCCACGCTTTTGGGGCTCGTATAGTCAAATTTCGGCAGTCTCATTTCTTTTCACCGTCCCTGAGCACGTCGGCCGGGGTCACGGGCAGATGGCGGAAGCGTTTTTTTGTCGCGTGGAAAAGAGCGTTGACGATGGCGGGAGCAGTCGGCCCGACGCTTCCCTCGCCGCTCTCCTTTGCTCCAAAGGGCCCCTCGGGATCGTCGATCCCCACGTGGATACACTCCACGGAAGGCATGTCTCCCGGCAGGGGAATGGCATAGTCTACCAGGGAAGGGTTGAGAACCTGTCCCTGGCGCACGAGCATGTCTTCGCTCAGCGCAAATCCGATTCCCATGTGTATGGCCCCCTCCAATTGTCCTTCGACGGCCATGGGGTTGACCATCCGGCCGCAATCATGGGCGCTCTGCACGTTTAATACCTTTACCTGACCGGTGTCCTCGTTTACTTCCACCTCGGCCACCTGAACGCCGAACGAATAATTCGCGTAGAACGACTTGTCCGGCGGATCGTAGGAACCCTCGCCCACGA
>CAZTLA010000178.1:0-6495 GCA_964614365.1 uncultured Syntrophales bacterium
TTTGTCTACGATGTGGTGGCACATTTTTCTGTCCACGATGTCGTGGCACTCAACAGTTAATAAATAAAAGGAGGGGTCATGAATAAGAAGTTTTTTGTCCTCATTGTCGTCTTTTTTGTTATTTTTTCCATCACCACGGGTATCGCATCTGCGGCGCCCAGTTACGAAGGCAAGACAATCCGCATCATCGTAGGCTATTCAGCAGGTGGCGGCTACGACACCTATGCACGGGTGCTCTCCCGTCACATGGGGAAGCATATCCCCGGGAAACCCGCCATCATCGTGGAAAATATGCCGGGCGCCGGCAGTCTGATTGCAGCCAACTACATCTACAAGGTAGCGAAACCGGACGGATTGACCATCGGACATTTCAACGGCGGCCTCTTTTTTAATCAGTTATTTAAGCAGCCGGGGATGGAGTTCGACGCGAGGAAATTCGTTTACATCGGCGCGGCGGTCAAGGAAGAACCTGCGTTTGCCTTCTCCAAGAAGAGCGGCATCACCAGTATGGAAAAATGGATGGCATCCAAGACACCGGTGAAGATGGGCGGAGTGATCATGGGCTCCTACACGCCGGACAATGTGATCCGGATCGCGAAGGTGGCGCTGGGTCTTCCGATCCAGCTTGTCTCCGGCTATAAGGGCACTGCCGACGTGCGCCTGGCCGTGGAGCAGGGTGAACTTGCCGGCACCTCTTGGGGTTGGGCTTCCATGCGGTCCACCTGGCGGAAGTCCCTGGAGACGGGTGATGTAGTCGTGATCATGCAGGGGGTTCCCGAACCTTTTGCCGATCTTCCCAAGGTTCCGCTGGCCATGAGCTATGCCAAAACCGGAGAGGCGCGCAATTTGGTCGAAATAGGCATCCACAGCCCCAGCATCTTTGCCAGGCCTTTCGTTCTGCATCCCGACACGCCCGCCGAGCAGGCGCAGTTATTGACCGAGGCTCTCGCCGAAACGCTCAAGGACAAGGACTTCCTCGCCGATGCGGACAGAGCCAAGTTAGACATCGAACCGGTGGCCGTTCCGCAGCTTAGAAGTGCTGTGGACTCCCTCTTCAAGCAGAACAGTGCCCTAGTGGAAAAGCTCAAGGACATTCTTTTCAGCAAATAGGAAAGGGATATTGAACCCGCTGCAGCGCCGGCTTTTCCAGCCAGCCGACCGCGGAAGCCTCAATTAATAAAGATCGAAAGGTCTTTGAGGCCCCGAAGTGGCTCGCGGCCATGTGTTCGTGTATCCCGAACTGGGGAGAACAGATGGTCCGGTACTACGGTTGGTACAGCAACGTCACCCGAGGGAAAAGGCGAAAGAGAGCTGAGGACGAGGCCATTCTGCACATAATCGCATCAGACATATCCCCGGCGGCATACCGGAAAAACTGAGCCGGACTGAATCAGTAAATAGGGGCCTGACCCCGCGAAGGCGGGGATGCCGGGGAACGATGAGGATCATCAGCTCCATCGAGGATCAGGAGGTCATCAAGACCATCCTGATCCATCTCGGCCTTGGCTTATCCGATCAAGACCTTCCGCAAGGGCCCATGCCCCGCCGTCACGTGATTACACGGTGGCCGTCTTCCCCGACAATGCGTACTACGATCCCAACTACTCATGGGACGCTTACATAACGATTAGGACATGCCGAGGGGACCGCGCAGGGCCTTCTTTTCCGACTGCAGGTGTTTCAGTCTCAGTACCTTTTCCTGGGCGCGTTTCGAGCGGCGCCGCTTCTGGCGCCTGATCTTTTCTGCGCGCATCTTTTCCGCACTGATTAAGCCGAGCTGGAGCCGTTCAATCCGGTCGAGAAGCAGGCGTCTTGCCAGGAAGCGGTTCAACGCCTGGGAGCGCTCGCGTTGGCACTTGACGGAAAGGCCCGTAGGCAGGTGGACGAGAAAGACGCAGGAAGAGGTTTTGTTTACCTTCTGTCCGCCGGGTCCGGAAGATCGGATAAACGTTTCGCTGAGATCGCTTTCCCTGACGCCGAGCTTCTCCATCCGTTCGCGGAGGGCCTTTTGCTTTTCGGAAGAAATATCCATCTGCGCGCCGTTTCTTCAACCTGTTGAAAAGTCGCCGTTACAAGCCGTTGAGCAGCCTGTCAGATTTTTTCGATCTGAAACCCCTCGACCTTGATAGCCACCGAGCGCTGCAGGAGTTCAATGGAGATCACGAAAAGTTCCTTTGCGTAGTCGGTACTCAGGACGATGCCTTCCACTCCCTTGAAGGGTCCGTCGGTGATGCGGGCGAGCTCGCCGGCGCGGGGGTACTGGAAATGCTGGATTTCCACCTTCGATCGCACGAGACGCTGGAGGGCATCGATCGTGTCGTCGGGAACGGGGATCGGTTCGGAGCCGGTGGGTTTGCCAAGGATTTTGACAACCCCGACGGTCTTGAGGACATCCAGTTTGATACGGTTATCCGGGGAATGCAGTTCCACAAAGAGATAACCGGGAAACATGGGTACCTGTATCTTTTTCTTTCTGTCTTTTCGCTTGCTCCATACCTCTAACTTCGGTAGAAAGACGGAAAAGGATTTTTGAACCAGGCCGGTGTATGACTTCTCTTCATGCCGGCTTTTCGTATGAACGGCGTACCAGGGCATAATGGCCTACCATAAGTGAGAAAAACGGAGCTTCACTGGTGGCTGTCTATACCAATTGCGAAAATTATTCAATGACGAATTGACCATGCTCATCCGAATTGAAGGCATCAAGCTCCCTCCGGAAAAAGAGGAACGGCTGGCCGATGAGGTTGCGGCGATTCTTGCCCTTCCCCGTGGAGTGATTTCGGGCCTGAAGATTGTCCGAAGGTCGCTTGATGCCAGGAGGCGGAGGCCGCCGGTGTTTGTTTATACCGTTCAAATTGAGGCGCCCGCCGGGACAGCCGTGGCTGAACAGACCGGTGGAACAATCAGGGTAACGGGAGTAACCGAGACGATGCCTGCGCCCTGCCGCAAGCCTGCCTCGAAACCGCGGGAGAGGCCTGTGGTCGTTGGCTGCGGGCCGGCCGGCATGTTTGCCGCCCTTACCCTGGCGATGAACGGCTCGCCCGTGCTTCTTCTCGAACGGGGCAAGGGCGTGGTGGAACGGGGGAAAGACGTGAAGGCCTTCTGGGCGAAGGGGGTTTTCCACGAGGCGAGCAACGTGCATTTCGGCGAGGGCGGGGCGGGAACCTTTTCCGACGGCAAGCTTACGAGCCGTGCCGGGAACCCCTACACACCCTGGATAAAAAAAGTGCTCGTTGACATGGGCGCGCCTGCGGATATTCTGTTCGATGCCAAGCCCCACATCGGTTCGGACAAATTGCGGGCGGTGGTGGTGAATTTTCGGGACCGGCTCCGGGAAATGGGTTGTGAGATCAGGTTCGGGGCGCGGGTAACGGATTTTCTCGTGCATCGGGGAGCGATGCGGGGTGTTGTCGTGAACGGCAGTGAAGAGGTTACCGCGGGCCTGGTGGTCCTGGCCATGGGACAAAGTGCGGACGACACGTACCGGAACCTTTTTGAGCGGGGCGTGGCCATGGCGGTGAAACCTTTCGCCGTGGGCCTGCGCGTCGAGCATCCGCAGGAACTCATCAATGAAATTCAGTACGGACGCTGGGCGAGTCAGCCGGGCCTGCCGCCGGCAGACTACTTCCTTACGGCAAAGACGGCCGTCTCCGAACGTTCCGTATACACCTTCTGCATGTGTCCGGGCGGCAGGATCATCGGGTCCAGCGCCGAGTCGGGAGGGGTCGTTACGAACGGTATGAGTCACTACCTCCGCGACGGCAAATACGCCAACAGCGCCGTCGTGGTCGGCATCCGCGCGGAGGACATGGACAGAGAGGAACCCTTAAGCGGTCTTGCCTCCCGCCGCTTCTGGGAAGAGAAGGCCGTCCTGCTGGGCGGCGGGAATTACCGTGCGTCGGCCCAGCGGCTCATGGATTTCCTGGAGGACCGGGAAAGCGCTGCGGTTGCCGGGACCAGTTTTCTCCCCGGCGTAACGATGGCGCCGCTCCGCGATGCGCTGCCGCCCTTTGTGACGGAGGCACTGAGGCAGGGCTTTTGTCAATTCGAAAAAAATATGCGGGGCTTTGTGTCGGCGGAGGCGAATCTGCTGGGCGTGGAGACGAGAACGTCGTCGCCGGTGAGGATACTGAGGGACGGCAACGGGCAGAGCGTCAGCGTAAAAGGCCTCTACTCCTGCGGCGAGGGCGCCGGCTATGCGGGGGGCATTATCAGTTCCGCCTTGGATGGTATCCGGGCGGCGGAAGCGCTAATCGGCTGCTGAAAAATGCCCATCTGCTGCGTTTCCCTCATCCTTCGCCATTCGACGTACGAACAAGTACGCCTCATGGCGAAGGATTTCGGGGGCCTTGCATCTGGACATTTTTGAGCAGCCTGCTTATCGGCGGGTGAGCCGGGCATCCACGATCAGATCATCGCCCAGTCGGTAAACCTCACGGTCTGCCAGCATGATGGCGTCATCCATTTTCCGGATGGCCAGGTCGCCCACGGCATCGATTCCCGCGCCGACAATCTTGGGCGCAATGATGGTCACCAGCCGGTCCGCCAGTCTCTCTTTCAGCGCCGAGGTGATGAGCGACGATCCTCCCTCCACAAGGAGGGACGAGATGCCCCGTTTCCCCAGTTCGGCGAGGAGTTTTTTCAGGTTTACGCGACCTTCCTTATCGGCAGCCACGGTCAGTAGTTCTATGCCTTTGTCTTTCAGTCCGGCCCGCTTTCTTGCACCCGCCCGTCGGGTGGTGGCGATAATCGTTCTTGCCGAGTCCTGATCGTTCAGGATGCCCGCATCCGGCGGGATGCGCAGCGTCGAGTCGACCACGATCCGCAGGGGATTCCGCCCCCTTGCCAGACGCACCGTGAGGAGCGGATCGTCCTGGATGACCGTGCCCACCCCCACCAGGACAGCATCGTGAAGAGCCCTCAACCGGTGGGCGAATTTGAGCGACGGCGCGGAACTGATCCAGCGGGAATGGCCGCTCATGCAGGCGATTCGCCCGTCGAGGGTCTGGGCGAACTTGAGGGTCACAAAAGGCAGGCCGGTCTTCATGAAGGTGAAGAACCGTTCGTTGAGCCGGGCGCATTCATCGGCGAGGACGCCGACCGTGGTCTCCATGCCGTGCCGCCTGAGAATGGCGATGCCTTTTTTGGAGACGAGGGGGTTGGGATCGGCAGTGCCTGCGACGACGCGGGCAATCCCGGCGGCAATCAGGCTTTCCGTGCAGGGGGGCGTCTTGCCGTGATGGCAGCAGGGCTCCAGGGTTACGTACAGCGTGGCGCCCTTCACGTGTGTCGTGGCACGGCGGAGCGCCTCGATTTCCGCATGGTGACCGCCGAAGCGCCGGTGGTATCCCTCCCCGATGATCCGGTCGTCTTTCACGATAACGGCGCCGACCAAGGGGTTGGGGCTCACCATGCCTTCCCCGCGCCGGGCAAGTTTGAGCGTTCGCCTCATGTAATATTCGTCCGAATGTTTCATATTGTTTACCGTGTTGCGCATCTTATATCATGGCGGGGGTCCGTGTAAAATATTTTTAACTTGCAATTCCTGTAGCCTTGCTACAGGGTCACCAAATAGACAGTCCTCCCTCTCGACTGGGGAGATTGGGTGGGGGTGACAGCTGTCGAGGTATCACCCCTTGCCCCTCCTTTAGGCCCTTTGGGTCCGTCGAGGGAGGGGAGAGTTAAAAGTCCGGATACCCCGTCAGCTCGCTGCGGAGTGCTTCATTTCCCGGTACGTTTTTATTGTTTTGCCGTATAAAATTATGGTATAGAACCCGCGATTCGGATTTGAGAATACTATTTGTGTATGCCGGGGAGACGAGCAAATCCGGCGGTCAAGCACTCAGGAGTAGGAAATGAAAGGCGTTGTTCTGGCAGGAGGACTGGGAACGAGATTGCACCCGCTGACGAAAGTGACCAACAAGCATCTACTCCCCGTTTACAATGAGCCCATGATCTACTATCCCATCAAGACCCTGGTAAATGCAGGCATCGATGAGATCCTCGTGGTAACCGGGGGAAACAATGCGGGCGATTTTCTCCGGCTCATGGGGAACGGGAAGGATTTCGGCTTAAGGCACCTGAATTATACCTACCAGGAAGGGGAGGGCGGAATCGCGGCGGCGCTCAGCCTTGCCGAGTTTTTTGCCGATAACGACAAGATCGTCGTGGTCCTGGGCGACAACATCATTGAAAAGAACATCGTGAAAGCCGTGGATGCTTTCCGTTCCCAGAAGGAAGGCGCCCGCATCCTGCTCAAGGAAGTGGCCGACCCGGAAAGGTTCGGCGTGCCGACGTTTGAGGGGAAACGAATCGTCTGCATCAATGAAAAACCCATGATACCCGCATCGAACTATGCCGTCATCGGCATTTACCTGTATGATGCGGAGGTCTTTGACTTCATCAAGACGCTCAAGCCCTCTGACCGGGGCGAACTGGAAATTACGGACGTCAACAACTACTACATCAATAAGGGGAAGATGGAATGGGACATCC
>CAZTLA010000179.1:0-6376 GCA_964614365.1 uncultured Syntrophales bacterium
AGGGGATATGCCGGCGGTTATAAAGGCAGCCAGGCGGTACAAATTTCACAGATAATTACAGGAAAAGAGGGCATCGACTATGGAGCAGAATGAAATAGATGCGTTGATGACGGATGTAAGCGTTGCCGAGAATGTTGCGCCGGAGCCGGTGGCGGCGCCGGAACAAGCGCAGGAGCAGGTCAAGGACGAGGAGTTTGGTTGGGACGATGTGAAGGAAGAACTGGAACAGGTAAAATCGCCGGCGCCGAAAACGGAAGTCAGCGAGGTTCAGTTCGGGGAACTCAAGAAAGGAGAGAAGAAAGATAAAGCTTCATTTGATCTGGATTTTATCCTCGACATTCCCCTTACGCTGACGGTTGAACTGGGGCGGAACAAGATGCTCATCAGCGAGCTCCTCCAATTAGGGCAAGGATCGGTTCTCGAACTGACCAAGCTCGCCGGCGAACCGATGGACATATTCATTAATCAACGGTTGATCGCCCGGGGTGAGGTTGTGGTGGTAAATGAGAAGTTCGGTGTTCGTCTGACAGACATTGTTTCTCCGGCGGAACGAGTGAACAGACTTAAATAATATAGGCAAGTGGATGCCAGGGGAAGAATAGATACGCGGTTCCTTTCCGCGTGTCAACCCGCCATTGCCGTATTGTTATTTTTTATGAGGGTTCAAATGGATTCAATCGCGCTTTTCCCATCGCTTTTTAAGATGTTGTCGGCTCTTATTATTGTTTTAGGCATAATGATCGGGGGCACTTTTCTTATTAAGAAATTTTTCCTGTCCACGACCTCGGACACGGGTGAGGGAGCGCTCATCAACATCATCGCGACGCGCTATTTAGGACCGAAAAGCAATATTATGTTGGTCGAAATCCTCGGCAACATTGTCGTGGTCGGCGTTGCCAATAATCAAATGTCGTTCATAACCTCGATTTCCGATCCGATTGCTCTTGAAAAGTTGAAAGGATTAACCAAAAAAGACCGGGAGTATTCCTCACTTATGGATAATTTGGCGAAGTACAGGCAAAGATTATCATCCCGGAAATACACGGGAAAGGACGAACAGGGACGATGAATTGCCGGGGGAGAAAAATAAAACACCTGTTTTGTGTCCTGATTATCTTCGGCACTTTCCTCTCTATGACCGGCATTGTTTATGCGGCCCCCTCGCCAATTCCCAATATCAGTTTGAATATCGGCGGCGCCGGCGCCGATCAGGCGGGAAGGGTACCCACGCTTATACAGCTTCTTTTTATTCTGACGGTATTATCCCTGGCGCCCGCCATCGTTCTCATGATGACCTCGTTTACCAGGATCGTCGTCGTTCTCTCTCTTCTCAGAAATGCACTGGGTACGCAACAGATGCCCCCGAACCAGATCATCATCGGGCTGTCTCTGTTTCTTACCTTTTTCATTATGACGCCGGTATGGCAGAAGGTGAATGAAACCGCCTTGAAGCCGTACTATCAAGAGGAAATATCCGGGGAAGAGGCTCTCAATCATGCCTCTGTGCCCATTAAGAATTTCATGTTGAAGCAGACAAGAGAGAAAGATATCTCTCTGTTTGTCAAGATTGCACAAGAAAAAAGGCCGGAAAAGGCCGCCGATGTTTCTTTGACTGTCCTGATTCCCGCATTTATTATCAGTGAACTGAAAACGGCATTTCAGATCGGCTTCATGATCTATCTGCCTTTCTTGGTCATCGATATGGTCGTTTCCAGTGTTCTCCTGTCCATGGGCATGATGATGCTTCCCCCGATAATGATGAGCCTGCCGTTTAAATTACTTCTTTTTGTGCTGGTTGACGGCTGGTATCTGATTGTGGGGTCGCTGGTACAGAGCTTCAAGTAACCGGGGGCACAAAACGGCATCGTTCATATCGGGACAATGTCTTTACGCAACAGAGGCAAGATCTCATTAACGGGTATTCAAGCTCGGAAGGGGAAGATGCAGTATGACGAGTGATTTAGTTGTGGGAATCATGGCGGAAAGCATTAAGGTCACCCTGCTCGTTTCAGCGCCAGTCCTAATTGTGGGGTTGGTTGTGGGCGTCCTCATCAGCCTGTTGCAGGCCGCGACCCAGGTGCAAGAAATGACGCTGGTCTTTGTTCCCAAGATCATGGCCGTGATGATAACGCTTGTTGCGGCGTTGCCGTGGATGCTTAATATCCTGGTTTCCTTTACGCACAACCTCTTTGTCAATATACCGGCATACATAAAGTGAACGATGGCCCTATGAACTTTCCCTTTTTTACCAAGGAACAAATTGACGCATTCGTGCTCGTCTTTCTGCGGGTGAGCGCTTTGATTGCCATGATCCCCATTTTTGGCGACAGGAGCGTTCCGATGACCGTAAAAGGAGGCCTGTCCTTATTCCTCTCATTTTTGATTTTTCCGTTTGTTCTTGGTTTTCTGCCGGTAATGGCCACGAGCCTGATGCCCCAGATATTCACGATGGGTGGCGAGATTATGATCGGTATCATTATCGGCCTTGTCTCCCGATTCCTTTTTGCGGGAATCCAACTCGGAGGAGAGTTGATCGGGTTTCAAATGGGCTTTTCCATCGTAAACGTCATCGATCCCGTTACGAGCAGGCAGGTGTCAATCATTTCTCAGTTTCAGTATCTGCTGGCGATGCTGTTGTTCCTGAATTGCAACGCGCACCATATATTTATCAATGCCATTGCGGACAGCTACCGCATTATTAGTCCCCCGGGTGTCCATTTTACCGGAGCGTTGATGGATACCATTCTGATCTATTCTCAAAAAATATTTATTGTTGCCGTAAAGATAAGCGCCCCGGTTATTGCGGTACTTTTCTTTACTCAGATCGGACTGGGTGTGCTGGCAAGAACCGTTCCTCAGATAAATATCTTCATCGTTGGGTTCCCCCTGCAGATATCCGTGGGCCTCATATTTCTGGGTTTAACCATCCCCGTATTTCAGACAGTTGTAGAGAAGTTGTTTACTAATCTGGAGGGAGAGGTGAATCTGCTTTTAAAGCTCATGTTGTAGGCATCAAAGCAAATGAAGAGAGAGAGGTTTCTTTCGTATGCGGTTTGCGAAGACGGAAGGATTGACCGTACTGCACGATTATTGACGCCATAGTCATCAAATTGGTAGGGAGTCGCGATCATGGCCGAAGGCGATAAAGACCAGGAAAAAACTGAACAAGCAACATCCAAGCGCAAGTCAGAGGCGCGTGAAAAAGGACAAGTTGCCCACAGCCGGGAAGTGCCTTCCGTTGCCATACTTTCCGCCTGCCTCATATATTTTTATTTTAATACCACGGGCATGCTCGAGAAGGTCAAAGCCCTGATGGTTTCCACTTTCCGGGAAGCGGGACAGGTTGCGGTGACCCAGGATAATATCCAGTCCCTGCTCGCGGGTTTCGTGTTCAAGGGTTTTTCATTGCTTTTTCCCCTGTTGCTCACGGTGGTCGTAACCGGCCTTGCTGCCAGCATAATCCAGGTGGGCATTGTTTTTTCGGCGGAATCCCTGCAACCCAAGCTGTCGAAAATCGATCCGCTGAAGGGGTTTCAGCGGTTGTTTTGCCTGAAATCAGTCGTTGAACTGTTTAAGAATATATTGAAGCTGTCCGTTGTGGGCTACATTGCCTATGTGACGGTGCGCGGTGAAGTGAAGGGTATTTTCCCGCTGATGGACCAGAGCGCAGGTGCAATCCTCCTCTATATCGGGAAAATATCCTTTAAGATACTTTTCACCACCTGCTGGGTCCTCATCATCATGGCGGTAATGGATTATGCCTATCAACGGTGGGAATATGAACGAAGCTTAAAGATGAGCAAGCAAGAGATAAAGGATGAACACAAGCATAGCGAGGGGGATCCCGTCATAAAGGCCAGGATAAAGCGCCTGCAACGGGAAATGGCAAGAAAACGCATGATGGCAAGCGTTCCCAAGGCCGACGTGGTTATAACAAACCCGACCCATATTGCGGTGGCGCTCCGATACGACCAGTCGAGCATGCTGGCGCCCGTGGTGGTGGCGAAAGGCGCCGGCTTTATTGCCGAAAAGATAAAAGAGATTGCCAAGGCAAGCAATGTGCCCGTCGTGGAAAACAAGTCCATGGCACGGGTATTGTATAAGATGGTTGAGGTCAACAAAGCGATACCCGAAAATCTGTACCGGGCGGTGGCAGAAATTCTGGCGTATGTTTACGGACTCAAGTAAAACAAGACAAGGTAAGGGAGAGTAAGAGACAGGGGATCATATGGCGGAACCTTTTGCGAGACGCGGTTATTTAGGGGGATTGGCTGAGAGTGGCGGCGCAATGATGGCCATAGGAGTCATCGGTATTCTCATCGTCATGATTATACCGCTGCCCACAATCATGCTGGACATTCTCCTTTCCTTCAACATTACCCTTTCAATAATAATCCTCCTTATGTCGATGTATGTTCTCAAGCCTCTGGATTTTTCCGTTTTTCCCTCGGTACTCCTTGTGGCGACGCTGCTGCGATTGTCCCTGAACGTGGCTTCCACGCGTCTCGTTCTCCTTCACGGGCATGAAGGTACCACCGCTGCCGGACAGGTCATTCACGCTTTCGGCACCTTCGTGGTAGGGGGCAATTACGTAGTAGGACTGATTGTCTTTATCGTTCTTGTTCTTATCAATTTTGTCGTCATCACGAAGGGCGCCACCAGAATTGCCGAGGTGGCGGCGCGGTTTACCCTCGACGCCATGCCGGGCAAGCAAATGAGTATTGATGCCGATCTCAATACGGGATTAATTTCAGAAGCCGACGCCCGCAGGAGAAGAGGCGAGATTGAACGGGAGGCCAACTTTTACGGCGCCATGGATGGCGCGAGTAAATTTGTCAGGGGCGATGCCATTGCGGGCGTCATCATCACGCTGGTTAACATAATAGGTGGTCTGATTGTCGGGGTCCTGCAGCAGGGCATGCAGGTTGCCGATGCCGCGCGCAACTATACTCTTTTGACGATCGGTGACGGTCTGGTGACGCAGGTGCCCGCGCTGGTTGTTTCTACGGCCGCCGGCTTACTCGTGACCAGGACCACCGCGTCAACCGATTTGGGAGAAGAGGTCCGGGGCCAGCTTTTCAAACAACCCAGAGTCATGGCCACGGCATCTCTCATGTTATTTACCTTTGCCCTCATTCCCGGCATGCCCAAATTCTCGTTTATCTTCGTTTCCCTACTCATCGGTTTTCTTGCTTTTAAACTATTTCAGGCGGTCGGCAAGGAGAAAGAGGTGGAGCAGGAAGAAGCGGCGCCGGCTCCCGTGGATGTCCCGGAAGTGGTCTCACCTCTCGATTTGTTGGGACTGGAGGTGGGATACGGTCTGATAGCGCTCGTAGATGTTTCGCAAGGGGGGGAATTGCTGCAACGAATCAAGTCGCTGAGAAAGCAATTAGCGCAGGAAATGGGTTTTATCATACCTGCCATCCATATCAGGGATAATTTGCAGTTAAAGCCGAACGAATATTCCATTATTATGAAAGGGAACGAAATTGCGAGGGAAGAAATCATGCCGGGACACTGTCTTGCCATTGTCCCGGAAGACAGAGGCATCAAAATAAAGGGCATAGAGACAAAAGAGCCGGCTTTCGGATTGCCGGCGCTCTGGATACCCGAAAGCGAAAAGGAAAATATACAAGCAAAAGGTGTTGTGGTTGTTGATTCGGCAACCGTCATTACCACGCACCTGACGGAAATCGTGAAAACCTATGCCGATGAATTGCTTGGCAGGCAGGAGGCTCAGTCCCTGCTGGACAATTTGGCATCCCTGTATCCGAAAGTTATTGAGGAACTTGTGCCCAAGGTGATACCGCTGGGAACGATTCACAAGATTCTACAGCGGCTCCTTCGGGAAAGAGTCCCTATCCGTGACCTCCTGACGATCGTGGAAACGATCGGCGACTATCTTCCCATTACGAAAAACGTTGATGTCCTGACTGGATACGTGAGGCAAGCTCTGGCGAGAAGCATCTCAAAACAATATCTGGACAAGGAGGGCAATATTACCGCCATGATGATTTCGCCCGACATAGAGGATACGATAAGCCATTCCGTACAGCATACGGAATACGAATCGTTTATCGCTCCCGATCCCAACACCGTTAAAAAGCTTGTGGGAAACCTGCAGAATTATCTGAATGCCTTCACCGTAAAGGGCCTGCAGCCGATAATTATCTGCTCGCCAAATGTCAGAGGGCATTTGCGTAAGATCCTGGAAAAATTCTTCCCCAACTTGGTTATTCTTTCTCACAACGAGATAACGCGCGAGGTTAATATTAAATCGCTGGGAATGGTGGAATTGTAAGATGCAGGTCAAGCGATACGAAGCGGCAAATATCAGGGAAGCGCTGGTTATGATCAAAAAAGATCTTGGTCCCGA
>CAZTLA010000180.1:0-3840 GCA_964614365.1 uncultured Syntrophales bacterium
AAAATCCACGAGAAAGGGAATATCATCGGCGGCAAGCCTTTCCTGTTGAAACGCGGCGATATGGAGAAGGGTTTTAAGGAGGCCGATCTGGTCTATGAAGAAAACTATCGCACTTCGTTTGTTCAGCATGTTACTGCCGAGCCCAGAGTATGTGTGGCGCACTGGGCGGGAGGCAAGCTGACCGTCTGGGACTCCACCGCATTCACCTTTGGCGTCCAGTCCGGATTAGCCAGGGCACTGAAGATACCGATGAGCAAGGTGCGGGTCATCTGCGAATTCATGGGGGGCAGCTTTGGCGACAGATCAGGGGCGGAGCGGTATAGTATCCTGGCCAGCCTGCTCTCTAAGAAAACAGGCCTGCCGGTGAAGATACAGTTCGACAGGGACGAAAACTTCCTCACCGCCCATCACCGCTATCCCACGGTCTGGAATCTGAAATACGGGGTTAAAAAAGATGGAACCCTTACGGCCATCTCTGTCAAAATGTTAGCTGACATGGGAGCTTATGCCCACCTTGCCGGTCCTTTGGAAAGCTCGGGAACGTTCAAATCCGTCTATCGCTGCCCCAATCTGCAATACGAGGGATACGCCATCTACACGAATAAACAGGAAGGGGGACATATGCGTTGTGTCGGACATCCCCAGGCCCAGTTTCCCCAGGAAGTGCATATGGACGGCATCGCAGGGAAGTTGGGGATGGATCCGGTTGATCTGAGATTAAAAAACTACGCCCTCCTGGAGGATGGAGATCAGGATGCAAAACTCCCCTTTGCGAGCAATGGGATGGAGGAATGTATCAGGAAAGGGGCGGAGGCCTTCGGCTGGAGGCAGAGATGGCAAAAGCCGGGTACGAGTTCCGGTCCCCTCAAGAAGGGGATGGGGATGGCCGTCCACGCCTGCCGTCACGGCGCCATGACCGTACCCAGTTCGGGAATGGTGAGGGTCAATTCTGACGGGACGGTGAATGTGCTGACGGGCACAACAGACATTGGATGCGGTCAGAAGGGAACCATGGCCATGATCGCTGCCGAAGAACTTGGAGTTCCCTTAGAGATAATATCGGTAACTTCTGCCGATACCGAGGTGACCACTGACACCGGAGGAAGTTCCGGCAGCAGGCAGACCATGACGGGAGGAATGGGAATCAAACTGGCAGCCGCTGATGCAAAAAGGCAGATACTGGAGATTGCAGCGGGGGAATTGAAAACGGAGAAAGACAAACTGGAAATAAGAAACGGCAGCATCTATCCTGTCGGCTCGGACAAGGGTATTTCTCTGGAAGATACGCTTAAAAAAGCGCCCGCTTCGATCATCGGGAGGGGAATCGGCAGGCTTCCCAAGGGGGTTTACATGCACACCTTTGCCGCCCACTTTGTAGAAGTGGAAGTGGATACCCGCACCGGAACGGTCAAAGTCACCAAGTTGGTTGCCGCCCATGATGTGGGTAAGGCGATAAACTTGCAGGCCGTGGAAAATCAGATTGAGGGAGGGGCCATTCAGGGGATGGGTTATGGTCTGACGGAAGAACAGTTACTTGACGGCAATACCGGCCTTTGTCTCAATCCAAACCTTGTAGACTATAAATTGTTCACGATGAAGGACGTCCCGGAGATCCAATCTGTCATTGTAGAACCGATTGACCCCGTTGGCCCTTTTGGCGCAAAGGGGGTGGGAGAGCCACCCTACAGCGTTCCGGCGCCGGCCATTGCCAATGCCATTTATAACGCTATCGGTGTGCGTTTTAAAAGGATTCCCATCACTCCCCGCTTGGTTCTGGACGGGCTTAAAGCCGGAAAGGCATAGAAAGGAGCGGAGCATGAAAGCTTTTACCTACTACAAAGCGGCCGGCGTTTCCGATGCCGTTTCCCTCCTGGCGAAATACGGAGAACAGGCAGCCATACTGGGGGGCGGCAGCGATCTTTTCGGGATCATGAAGGATCGTCCGGAAGGACCGAAGTATAAGATGCCGCAACATTTGATCGATATCAAGGGAATCAAGGATCTGGGCGCCATCAAAGATCAAAAAGGCATGTTAACGATTGGCTCGGCGACTACCGTAAGCGAGATCGCTTCTTCCCATCTCATCGGCGATAAATATCCCCTCCTTGTGCAAGCAGCTAATCAAGTGGGGGTCCCTCAGATCCGGAATGTGGGAACGCTGGCGGGGAATCTCTGTCAGCGGCCGCGCTGCTGGTACTTCCGCCGCAATGTCTTCAACAACTGTCTGCGTAAGGGGGGAGGCGTCTGCTACGCTCTTGGCGGGGAGAATCAGTATCATGCCGTCATCGGCAGCAGCGGGTGCTGCATGGTGTATCCCTCGGACATGGCTCCGGCCCTGACAGCCCTCGATGCGACGGTGGAAATCGCCGGCCCCAAGGGGAACAGGAGGGTGCCCATGGACCAGTTTTACACCCGGCCGGAGAAGAACGTGCTCAGGGAGAATGTTCTGACTCCCCAGGAGATGGTCGTTGCCGTACATATTCCTCCGCCTGCAGGGGGGAAAGGCGTCTATCTGAAGTTGAAGGAGAGGCAGGCCTTCGATTTTGCCGTCGTAAGCGTCGCCATAAACGTGACGTTGAAAAAAGATGTCGTTGATGCCTCCCGCCTTGTCTTCGGAGGGCTGGCGCCTTTTCCATTCCGAAACGTGAAGGCGGAAGCGGCGATGAAAGGAAAACAAATCAAAGCGGCAATTGGCGCATTCTCACAGGCGGTGATGGACGGGGCAAAACCCCTGAGCGGCAATGCCTATAAGATTGCAGCCGCGCAGGGCCTTTTGGAAAAAGCCCTTGCTTCTCTGACCTGATGCACCCATCGATGATGTTTCGTCATGCGCCCCGTTCTTTCCATGCTCATCAAGGACGGGGCGCATTTCTCCCTGCCGTGTACTTCAACCATACATGTTATAAAAAAAGCCATCCGGAAAATCCTTGAATTTTTTTTTATTCTGATTTAGCTTACGGCATACTGCGGTATCGGCTAAGTTCCCTCCCTGATACCGCGGGACTTTCTTTGGGATGGGATTCGGTAAACAGGTCAGCAGAAGAAATATGGTCAGGGTTGCGTTAATCTGCTTGGTTACTCCCGTCACCAAAAAGGAGCGAAGCGGCACATGGCGGATCAAATGGTAAAGAACGAGATCACCGCGCTGGAAGAAAAATTGTTTCTTCGCAAGGCACTACAGGATATTACCAATCGTATCCATGCCGCCCGGAACATAAAGCAGATCCTCGTGGATCTGAAGGACGGTATTTTAAACCTCTTCAACGCCCACTCCAGCACCATCTATGTCGTCGACCGGCCAAGAAAGGAAATCTACTCCATGTTTCTCGTTGGCGGCGCCCAGGTAAAAGAAATCCGCGTTCCCATTGACAACCGGAGCATCTCCGGCTACGTGGCCAATACGGGCACGATCGTCAACATTTCAAACGCCTACGATGTCAATGAACTGAAAAGCATCGATAGGGAACTCGCCTTCGACGTGAGTTGGGATAAGAAATCCGGTTTCAAAACAACCCAGATACTGGCAGCGCCCATTTTCCATGCCAATACCCTTATGGGAGTCATCCAGATCCTTAACAAGAAAGGGGGGATCGGTAAATTCTCCGAAGACGAAAAAGGCTTCCTGCAGGAGATAGCGGAAGTCCTGGGCGTAGCCTTTTACAACCAGGAACGATTTTCCCGAAGAAGAAAAACACGATTCGACCATCTCATCAGCCGCGACATCTTGAAGGAAGAAGAACTGGAAGGCTCCTGGGAAGCAGCACGGGAAGCGAAGGAATCCATGGAAGTTTTTCTGATGAAAAAATACAGAATTTCCAAGGAAGACATCGGTAAATCCTT
>CAZTLA010000180.1:3850-6291 GCA_964614365.1 uncultured Syntrophales bacterium
TTCGAGCAATTCTATCACTGCCGTTTTATCCATTTCAGCGACAAGATACCGATCCCCGGCGATCTGCTGAAGAATCTCAAAAGAGAATATCTGCGCCGTGAGCTCTGGATCCCTCTCGAAAGGATTGACGGATACATTCACGTCATCGTGGATGATCCCAACAACATCCTGAAGCGCGACATGATCGAGAATCTCCTGAAAACCAAGGCGGTAAAATATGATGTCGCCCTTGCGGACGACATCCTCAAATTCATCAATGCCTTTTACCATTCTCCCGAAGGTGAATCATCCATCTCCGACATACTCGGCAAACTTGAAGAAGAAGATCAGGAACCAGTGGACGAAGACGGCGATGTGGTCACCGAATCGGACAGCGTGATCATGCAACTGGTCAACAAGATCATCAACGACGCCTACGTACGGCGCGCCTCCGATATACATATCGAACCCAATTTGGGAAAGAAGAACGTGGAAATCCGGTACCGGATTGACGGTGATTGCGCTCTGTATCAGACGCTCCCCTTCAGTTATCGAGCCGCCATTGTCTCAAGAATAAAAATCATGTCCAACCTGGACATCACGGTAAAAAGGACCCCCCAGGATGGGAAAATAAAATTCAGGCGTTCCTCGGGAGACGGAATAGAACTGCGTGTGGCAACCATTCCGACGCAGGGCAGCGTAGAGGATGTGGTCATGAGAATCCTGGCCAAGGGGGAAACGTTGCCGCTGAGCGCCATGGGACTGTCCACGAAGAATTTTGACGAACTCCAAAAAATATTGGAGAAACCCTACGGCATGATCCTTGTTGTGGGGCCTACCGGCTCCGGCAAGACGACCACACTTCATGCATCGCTGGGCAAGATAAACAAACCGGACAGAAAGATATGGACCGCGGAAGACCCCGTGGAAATAACGCAGTACGGACTCCGACAGGTGCAGGTGCAACCGAAAATCGGTTTCGACTTCGCTGCCGCCATGCGCGCCTTCCTCCGCGCCGACCCCGATGTCATCATGGTCGGCGAAATGAGAGATTTTGAAACCGCCAAAACGGGCGTGGAGGCGTCGCTCACCGGGCACCTTGTTTTCAGCACCCTGCACACCAACAGCGCCCCGGAAACCATCACCCGGCTTCTCGATATGGGTATTGATCCCCTGAATTTTGCCGATGCCCTCCTGGGGATACTTGCACAGAGGTTGGTGCGGACGCTGTGCAAGAATTGCAGGGAGGCCTACCATCCCGCGCACGAAGAGTATGAGGAAATAGCGGACAATTACGGCCGGGAGCATTTTTCGAAACTGAACATCGCGTACAACGACGAGTTCAAGCTGTACCGGCCCAAGGGTTGCGACGCCTGCGATAACACCGGGTATAAAGGGAGAATGGGTATTCACGAACTCCTTGTCGGAACCGACGAAATGAAACGATTGATCCAGAAGCATGCAACGGTCGAGGAAATGCGCGATGTAGCCATATCCCAGGGCATGACCACACTGCTTCAGGACGGCATCCAGAAAACGCTTACCGGCCTCACCGATTTCAAACAGGTACGCAGGGTATGCATCAAGTGAACACTGCGAACGCGTTGCGCCCTGACCTGTCCGTTCAGCAACACCTTCATTTTGTTCCTCAGTACCGGAAACCAACAGGGTAATACCATTGACACGATTACCGGCAAAAGCCCTGGACGCCTTCCAGAGGCTCATCGATGTTATCCTCAAGCTCAGGTCGCCCCGGGGATGCATCTGGGACAGAAACCAGAAAGAGAAGGACGTATCCGCCTATCTGCTGGATGAAGTCTATGAGGTCATTGACGCCGTCAAGTGCGGTTCGCCCGAAGCACTGAAAGAGGAACTGGGCGATGTCCTCTTCCAGATCCTCTTTCTTGCAGCCATGGCCGAAGAGAAAGGAGCGTTCGACCTCGCCGACGTCGTTGCCGGTGTAACGGAAAAAATGATCCGGCGCCATCCCCACGTCTTCGGTGACCGGAAGGTGAAGGACGTGGCAGAGATAACGGCCAACTGGGAAGACATTAAAAAGAACGAGGAGCGCAAAGGGGAGAACGGTCATGTATTCGACAACGTCCCCCGTTCCATGCCTTCCCTGCTGAGAGCCCAGAAAATCACGGAAAAGGCGTCCCGGATCGGTTTTGACTGGGCCGATGCCGAAGAGGTATTGGGCAAGGTGGAAGAAGAAATTGGCGAGTTCAGGAGCGCCCTGGTGAAGGGCCGGCAGAATGAAGTGGCGGAGGAAATGGGGGATTTGCTGTTTACCCTGGTGAATCTCTGCCGGTTCCTCAAGATCGATGCGGAACAATCTCTCACGTCTTCCCTGGAAAAATTTATCCGCAGGTTCAAGTATGTGGAAAAAAGACTGAAAGAGGACGGGAAAACCGCAGAAAGCGCATCCCTCGCGGAAATGGATGAACTCTGGAATGAATCGA
>CAZTLA010000181.1:0-6251 GCA_964614365.1 uncultured Syntrophales bacterium
CTGCTATCCTTTCCATATCTCCCACCTAAGTTTTCATGTAACTTTTGACACTACCAGAAGTTATCGATCACGTATGGTTTGCGCACTGTTTTATATACAGATGCGAAAAGCATTGCCCCGCATATTTTACGATTCATTCTCCGGTTAAGGCCGATATGACCTACCAGCGATCGTCGATATCCTTGCTTTCCGTTTGCAGAAACCAGTTATCGCAGTAGGGACAATGGAGTTTGATTTTCTTATGCCGGAGTTCCTCGTAATGAACCTCGAATCTCTTATTGCATTTCGGACAGGCAAGGGTGAATATTCTGACCATGATCGTCTCCTCTCTTTAACGGCTGCGTACGGAATCAAAGAACCTCGGCACTTTCCTGAGAATCCCCTCCGAGATAAAATCCTCGAGACGTACCCGTTTGAGGGCATCTGCGGGCACGTTCACCCGATCGGCAAAGGGGCGGTCCGTCGGCCTGGTGGCGTCGATGATCATCTTGCTGCCCCTGATATCGTGCACGAGCGAAGGATCCAGGGTGTTGGCCTTGATGTTCCGGATGATGTCGATATCGTTGTCGGGCTGCATGCGCGTCGCCACCGCCCACATCACCTCCTGTTCGTTGAAGGGATCCACATCGGCATCGACGACGATCACGTTCTTCACAAAATCGCACTGGGCAAGCGCCATCAATGCGGCCTGTTTCTCCTCTCCTTCCACCTTCTTGTCGATGGCAATGTAGCAGTTGAACCGGCAACTCCCCGAAATGGGGAAATGCACGGCTTTCACGGTGGGCACCACCCCCTTGATCGCGGAAAATACGCTGCCCTCCTTGGGAATGCCGCCCAGGATCCAGTTGTCCCGGTGTCCCACGAAGACATCCTGGTATATGGCGTCCTTCCGGTGGGTAATTGCCCTGACTGCGATGACGGGCCGCCATCTCTGGGGACCGTACGTTCCGGGGAATTCGCCGAAGGGCCCTTCGACCTCTCTCTCTCCGGGAAGAATTTCCCCTTCAATAACGATCTCCGCATCGGCGGGAACCATGAAGTTTTTTCCCCAGGTCTCGGAAGGAACCAGCCGCAGGGGTTCAGCCATGATGCCGCCGATCAGTTTATAGTCATCCACGCCAAAGTGCGCCACATTCAGCGCCCCAAGATAAAAAGCCGGATGGTGGGCGACCACGATGGCTACCGGCGTGGGCCTGTTCTTTTCCTCATTCTTTCTGAAGATCGTCCAGTTGTGGCGGGGCGACATATGGATTCCCAATTTCTGCGGCCCCTTGTACTGATTCCGGAGGAAAGCGATGTTATAAAAACCCTCATCCGGGTCCTTGGCAACAACCGTCATATCGATATAGGGCCCGCCATCCATCTCATGATGTCTGACGATGGGAAAGTCCCGTAAATCCGCATCCCGGCCGGTCTTGATTACTTCTTTTACGGGGGACTTCTTACGGGGGATAACTTCCGGCTCGATGGGATTGCTCTCCCGTTTGGCATATTCCAGGCTTAGGTCAAGTTTCCATCGTTCGGGACCGAGGTCCATGGCCGTTGCGCACCGCTGCCGGGTGGCAAAGACATTGGTCGCCAGTTTAAACGGCGATACTTTACCTTTGAGATTCTTGGGTTTCTCGAACATCAGCAGGGGAAAGAGACCGGAAACTTCCAGGTGTTTCAAGATGGCCGTAACATCAAAGTTTGCCGGATTCACTGTCTTCGAGACGGCAACCAGGTCTTCGGGCGAATTTTTTTTCAAATCCTTAAGATACGCGCTTAAATTTTTTGCCATAGCCACCTCCTGGGCAGTGTTAGTTTGATAAGGGATGGAGAAGAGCAATACCCGTGCCCCGGCTTACAGCGCGGGAGGTGCGTATCCGTTCTCACAGATGGGGGGCTAACAATCCCCTCGGGAAACAGGATTCATTGTCTTTTATTGATACGATACGGGAAAAACCACCACATGCCGGCACGGCAGCTTGAGCGACGGGAAAAAGACCTTTGCCGTTTCGCGGGCATGATGTATTTTTTCCCCGAAAAAAGCAAGGGGAAAATATGTCCACAATCCGGACAGTGTTGCCGTCACCGGAGTGGAGTACGGAGCAGACGGAAGCGCAGGGTGCAGCGGGGAAATAGGCGGCAATTCGCGCTGGCTATTCCGGAAAAAGTCAGGCATAGAATATGCTTGCGGATAATGAAAATATGGAACGGAGGCCAGCCATGAAAATTGATATTTTCAATCATATCTTCCCCAAGAAATTTTTCGACAAGATGGTAGAAGTCGCCCCCAACGGAGCGGATATGCACAAGCGCGTGCGCAATATCCCCTGCATCGTCGATCTTGACGAGCGTTTCCGGATCATGGACAAGTTCGATGACTACTGCCAGGTGATCTGCCTGCCCTCGCCTCCTGTTGAAGCTTTCGGACCGCCGCCTGTTTCCACCGAACTGGCTACAATTGCCAACGACGGCATGGCCGAACTGGTCAGGAAGTACCCCGACCGCTTCCCCGCCTTTATCGCCTCGCTGCCCATGAACGATCCTGAGGGGCTTCTTGCCGAGGCCCGGCGGGCCGTCACCGAGCTTGGCGCCGTGGGAGTGCAGATTTTCACGAACGTCCTGGGAAGGCCCCTGGACAGGCCGGAAACGATGCCGCTCTTTGATCTGATGGCGGAACTGGATTGTCCCGTCTGGCTGCACCCGGCCCGTGGCGCCGATTTCCCGGATTACAAAGGCGAAAAGAAAAGCCATTACGAGATATGGTGGACGTTCGGCTGGCCCTACGAAACGAGCGCCGCCATGGCCCACCTGGTCTTTTCCGGACTCTTCGACCGCCACCCGGACATCAAGATCATCACCCACCACCTGGGAGCCATGATCCCCTACTTTGAGGGCCGCGTCGGCCACGGCTGGGATCAACTGGGAACCCGCACGTCCGACGAGGATTACACCCTTCTCCTGAAAAAACTGAAAAAGAGACCCTTCGACTATTTTCACATGTTCTACGCCGACACGGCGGTCTTCGGCGCCAAAGAAGCCACCGTCTGCGGCCTGAAATTCTTCGGCGCGGAAAAAACGCTCTTCGCTTCCGATTCGCCCTTCGACCCCGAGAAGGGAGCCGCCTATATTCGCTGGACCATCGAAATCATCGACGGCCTGGATATTACGCCCCAGGAACGCAAAGCCATCTATGAGGGCAATGCCCGGAAGCTCCTGAAGCTCAAGAGATAACGATACCGTACCTTTTCATCTTCTCATACAGCGTGGACCGGGGCATGCCCAGAAGGCGGGCCGCTTTTACCTTGCTGCCCCGGTTGCGCTCCAGGGCCGAAACGATCATATCTTTTTCCCGTTTTTCCACTCCGGCACGGAAGCTTTCCGTTTCCATCAATGGGGGAAGCTTCTTCTTTTCCGGCGGTACTGCGACCGGAGTGTGGACGCCCACTTCGGAAGGCAGGTGTTCCTCGATAATCACGTCAACCCTCCAGGCCTTGAGAACCGCCTGCTCCAGCACATTGATCAGTTCCCGCACGTTACCGGGCCAGTTGTGCCCCATGAGAACTTCCATGGCCTGCGGTGAAACCTTTTTTATCTTCGTGCCGAACGAACGGTTAATCGTTTCCAGAAAATGGGCCACGTACAGGGGGATATCCTCTTTTCTCTCACGGAGAGGGGAAATGTGGAAAATAGCCTTGGCCATCCGGTAATAAAGGTCTTCCCGAAATTTCCCCTCTTCCACCAAACCTTTCAAATCCGTATTCGTGGCGGCAATGATGCGGAAGTTGATCTTCCTCGTTTTCGTGCTGCCCAGACGCTCAACCTCTCTTTCCTGGAGCACCCGCAGGAGTTTTGCCTGAATGGACAGCGGCAGCGACGAAACTTCATCCAAAAATACCGTGCCGTTATGGGCTATTTCAAACTTGCCGGCCTTCCCCGCGGACAGGGCGCCGGAAAAAGCGCCCTTTTCATACCCGAAGAGTTCTGATTCGGCGAGTTCAAAGGGGATGGCGGGACAGTTGATTTTCATGATGGGCTTGTTGCCGTGTGCGTAATCGTGGATGCTGTGGGCGAACAATTCCTTGCCCGTGCCGCTTTCCCCGACGATCAGGACATCCGTATTGATCATGGCGATTTTTTTCGCCAGTTCGATGGCGTCCCGTATCAGGGCGCTCCCGCCCAGGATATTATCGAAGGTGTAACGGGAACTGCGCTCCTGCTGCTCCATTTCCTTGAAATAGTGGATCTCCTTTTTCAGGTTTTTTATTTCCCGGTTTATTCTCTCCACCTCTTCCAGGGAACGGAAAATCAGTCTGCCGATCGCCCCGACGGTTTCACCCTGCCATACGATCGGGTAAACGGAGCCGATGCTCTTTTTCCCCTTCACCTCGAATATACGGCCGATCATGGGCTCCCCCGTCTGCAGAGTCACGGGCAAACCCGACTGGGGAACGAACTCGCGTATATCGATGCCCTTTGCCCCGCCCTGTTCAAGGCCGAATATTTTTTCCGAATTGCGGTCCATAAAAACGACTTTCGCGTCTTTGTCAACGATGATGAGGCTCTCATAGGGATTGTTCAGGAAAAACCGGAGGCCGTAAGCGGTCAGGGGCGCAACCCCGTACGCGCCCAACTCATCGAGAAGTATGCCCATCTTTTTCATACGATCTTCTTCCCTGGGAACTGTGTATAATTTGGACACTTCTACCATGATCTGGACACAGATACAAACAATCTTTGGAGAGGGGAAGGGAGAACACTTCCGGCGATCGGGTAACATTAATACGCAGGACCGCTTCCTTTCCGGCGAAAAACACCTCCTGGTAAACGGGAATTCCTGCGGAGACACCGATTTTTCCCGGAACTCGACAGTGAAGCTCAGGGGTCGGGAGGCACAAACTGTCCCGGAGGATTGCTTCACGAATGAAATAAACGGCACAAATGTTGCTTTTTTCAACGGCAAGGAAAGCCACTCCCCACATGCGGGGAGGAGGGCTTTACAACAATTGAAGGAGGTTGTCATGTCATATAAAAGCCATCGGGACTTCTTTGAGGTCCTTGAAAAGGAAGGTGAACTGGCGCGCATAAAAAAAGAGGTAAACTGGGATGTGGAAGCGGGCGCCATAGGAAGAAAGGTTTACGAAAATTCCGGTCCCTGCCTGCTCTTCGAAAAGATCAGGGATTATCCGGCGGGTTTCCGGATTTCCAACGGCACGACGGGGACGTGGCCGCGGGTGGCGCTGGCCATGAATCTGCCAAAAAACACTTCCGTCAGGGATATCTACGGCACCTACGAAAAGCGCCTGGAGAAGAAAATCCCGCCGGTTACCGTGGGAAATGCCAAAGCCCCCTGTAAAGAAAATATCATGCTGGGCGACGAGGTCGACCTCTACCGCTTCCCGGCGCCCATGATCCATGAAGGCGACGGGGGAAGGTACATCGGAACGTGGGACGTGGTGATCTGCAAGGACCTGGAAACGGGTTGGCAAAACTGGGGCATGTACCGCTTCATGGTGCACACGAAGAACTGGTTGACCGGTTGGCCCCAATCCACCAGCCAACTCGCTTTCATTTTCAACCGCAGCTATCTTCCCCACAATAAGCCCATGCCGGTGGCCATCGTTCTGGGCGCCGATCCCCTGTCCCACATTATCGCCACCGCCCCCATCAAGCCCTTTGAAGATGAAGCGGCTTGCGTGGGCAGTTTTCGGGGCAGGCCGGTGGACCTGGTAAAATGTGAAACGAGCGACCTCCTCGTGCCGGCACACGCCGAAATCGTCATCGAAGGCGAAGTCATGCCCGACAGGATAGCGCCTGACGGGCCCTTCGGCGAATACCCCGGCTACCGGAGCGGCACCATGTCCAATGGCGTCGCCGTGAAGGTCAATGCCGTCACCTATCGCAACAACCCTATCCTGACCATGATCGCACTTGGCACTCCTCCCGACGACAGTTCCATCGCCGCCTCACTGTCGGCGGCCGTAGCGATGAAAAAGGGACTGCTCCGCCACGGCGTTCCGGTCACCGACGTGTACGTCCCGCCGGAGGGCGTGACCCATCTGATCGTCATCGGGGTCAAGAAGGGCGGAACGGAAATCGCGAAGAAGGTCCTCGACTATTTCACCCTGCGAAGAATCATGACGAACAAGCACATCGTCGTGGACGAAGACGTGGACGTATTCAACATGAGCGAGGTGCTGCACGCCTTTGCCACCAGATGTCATCCGGGGAGGGGCATATTCTACGAGCACTACGAGGGAAGATCA
>CAZTLA010000182.1:0-6120 GCA_964614365.1 uncultured Syntrophales bacterium
ACCTGGCCGGCGACATCTTCTCTATTCTTTCCCGGTTTGACACATTCGGCATGGTAGTGCTGGAAGCCATGGCCGCATCGCTACCCGTTGTCATCAGCGATAGCGTGGGGGCAAAAGACCTCGTGAGAGACGGTGTGAACGGTTTTGTCGTGGACGGAGAGGCCGAGGCAGCGGAGATTAGCGGGAAAATAGGCCTCCTCTTTAACAGGGAAAGAAGGCTGCAGATGGGAAAACATGCCCATGCCGCGGCCCTTGCCTGCACCTGGGAGGCGGCAGCAAAACGGGTCGAGGATATTTACGAAACTCTTCTCAGCAACCGGCCAGATGCATTGTCGCCAAATCTAATTGGTAAATAGGACTTGAATATTATCCTATTAGCCTGTATCTCTATCTCGCCGCATTGTCCACCTGCGCTGGCGGGGAATGAACACGGAGTTAATTTAGGTAATGATAATATAATTTTGCGGAATATAAGAACATGGATTTATCCATAATCATAGTTTCCTATAATACTGCCGATCTGATCGGGGCATGTCTGCAATCCTTGGAGTCGGCCTTCTCCGGTAAAAGGGAAATAACCGTCGTGGACAATGCATCCACCGATGGAAGTTCCGATTTCATCAAGGATAATTTTCCTTTCATCAACCTCATCCAAAATCCCGTCAACAGGGGCTTTGCCACCGCCAATAACCAGGGGCTATCCCAATGCCGGGGGAAATACATTTTTTTTCTCAATCCCGACACCGTGGTAATGCCCGGGGCCATGGATGAAGCCGCATCCTACATGGACGAGAACTTGAACATCGGTCTCGCCGGCGTAAGAATTGTAAATCCTGACGGCACCAGGCAGGAATCCGTTTCCTATCGGTATCCCAGCGAGACGTACACCAGAGGTGAAGTAAAGGAACTAAAGGGCTCCATCGCTTGCGTTCTCGGCGCCGCCATGATTGCGCGGCGGGAATGCCTGAAGATCGTAGGCGGATTTGACGAGGATTTTTTCCTCTACGGAGAAGACCAGGATCTTTGCCTGAGGATACGGAAAACGGGCTATGAGATCGGCTATACGGATGATTCGGTCATCATTCACATCAGCGGCCAGAGTGAACGCCAAACCCCGCCGGCAGCGCTTTGGAGAAAAAAAACCAGAGCGGAACATCTTTTTTATCGAAAGCATTATTTACCCGAAACCGTCCATCGCATCTTCAGGGCAGAACTGTTCAGGACACGCTTCCGGCTTGCCATGTTAAGACTAACCATGCCACTCTCAATGAACAACGGGAAAAACATCGAAAAACTCGTAAAATACCGAGTAATTTCTGAGGCAATACGGACGGAGCAACAAGCCTCAGAGGGAGGAAAGAAGCCTGCTTTTCAGGCAGCAGGCGAGACGGAATATTGCCCGGCGGAATCATATACGGGAGAGATGGGAAACGTCTTGGAACATTCGCGTCAGGGTGTCACAGGAAAAAAAAATGGCTCCTCAGCAACATTAAAGCCGAAGATATCGGTCATTCTCACCGCATGGCAGCGTCCACAATACCTCGAAGAGCAGGTGGAGCGAATTCTCTCACAGACTGTCGTCCCTTGTGAAATCGTTCTCTGGTACAACAAGCCTTCGAAGGGCAAGGGATCGACGGATTATAGACAGCTTCTTCATTTCAAAAACGACCACCGGGTAAAAAAAATAATCTGTGATTGCAATTTTGGGATTATTCCCCGCTTTGCCCTTGCCTCATGCATGGAAGGAGATTACGTGTGCATTTTCGATGATGACACTATGCCGGGGACTCGCTGGCTGGAAAATTGCCTGAATGTTGTTGATACGAAACAGGCTCTGTGCGGAACAATCGGGATTCGATACCTGTCAAAAACAGAACTGAAAACCCAGAAACCGCGCATGGGATGGGAAGGAATGAACGACCGCATTGAGTTCGTCGATCTTGTGGGTCATAGCTGGTTTTTTCGAAAAGCATGGGCAAAGTATTTCTGGGATGTTGAGCCTCTTTCCCGGGAATTTGGAGAGGACATCCACTTCTGCGCCATGCTGCAGCGCCATGGAATCGGGGCCGCCTGTCCACCGCATCCAAAGGATGATCGCGAGCTCTGGGGTTCGGTCAGGCCTGAACGCGGCATTGACGATGTAGCAATCAGCTGCAGCTCCGACAAATCCCATCTGTTCTGGCAGGTGGTAAAATACGAAATAGAGAAAGGCTATAAGCCGGTTTTATTATGATTCTTGTCGCTTTTGGAACAAGGCCGGAAATTATCAAGCTTTTCCCGGTTATTCATGAATTGAAACATCGGTCTATCCCTCATAAGATACTGTTCACCGGTCAACATCTCGATTTGTACGAGGACGTAAGGACCCTCGTCCCCGATCCGGACTTTAGCTTTACGGAAATTCTCAGCAGGCCGGGGAAAGACAATACCCTTGGCGAAAGTTACCATAAAATTTGCGGTGCTGCCGAAGGACTCTTCCGGGATATTCCATTCGAAACGGTTCTTGTGCAAGGCGATACGACAACTGCTTTGGCAATTGCCCAGATGGCATTCTACAATAACATCGGTGTGGCCCATGTTGAAGCGGGGCTCCGAACATTTGATATGGGCAATCCTTATCCCGAAGAGTTGAACCGGACGCTTATTTCCCGGATAGCCGAAATCAACTTCGCGCCCACCAGACAGGCTGTTCACAATCTTGTTCGGGAAGACGCCAAGAATATTCATCTCGTCGGCAATACCATTGTCGATGCCGTGAATCATTTTAAGCAAAAGATGGCTTGGAGACCAAAATCGTCCAATAAAGTACTCGTCACCCTCCATCGCAGGGAAAACCACGTCGTGATGGACCGCCTCTTTGACGAAGTACAGAACATAGCCGTAACCAATACCGATCTTGATTTTATCTGGCCTCTCCATCCGAATCCCCATGTCCAGAAACATCGGAAACGCTTGAGCGCCCCGAATATTCGGATCGTCGAACCGGTCGGCTATCCGGAAATGTTGGAACTGATAAATGAAGTCTGTTTCATCATTACGGACAGCGGCGGGATACAGGAGGAAGCTACGTGTCTCAACAAAAAGGTTCTCGTGGCACGGGAAAAAACCGAACGAACGGAAACCATCGATATCGGGCTGGGACGCCTCGTGGGAAGAACGATAAGCGCGTCCGTGCCCTGGGCCAGGATTGCCCCGCCGCCGTTGAGTGAATCGCCCTACGGGGACGGCGATGCAGCAAACAAGATCGTTGCAATTCTCTCCGGAGAAGAAAAACGCGGCGCGGACACATAATAACCCCGGAATAAAACAAACATGATTAAAATTGTGTCTGGATTGAGCGTTCCTGTCGGCTCTACAGTTGCATTGGTGAATTTATGCAATCAGTTT
Source organism: uncultured Syntrophales bacterium (assembly GCA_964614365.1). GTDB lineage: Bacteria > Desulfobacterota > Syntrophia > Syntrophales > JACQWR01 > JACQWR01. The sequence goes on from CAZTLA010000182.1 coordinate 3,388, forward strand.
AACGACCGGGGACACAACTGCGTATTATATGGCCCGGATAAATGGCATCTTGATAAATGCAGGGCGGCCGCTATCTTCGATTTTCACCCTGAAAATGGAGATATTGTTATTGTACACAATATCAAGCTGTTTTCTTCGGCTGAATTATATAAACTACCGGAGAAAATTGAGCAACTTCGACAACAGACAAGGCTGGGCTCGCTTAAAGATATGATCTTCAAGAGCGTTCCACGGCCAAGAGAACATGCCGGGATTAAACTTATTTTGAGCTGCCAGGAAAATGATCTTTTTCCCATCCGGCAGTTGCGATATGCTCTGTTCGACAAAATTCACTTTGCTGATTTTTCACAGGCAAGCTACCATAGAATCGCGCAAGATCATTTCATATGCCCCAACTTCAGCAACCGATTGATCACGTCGGAACGCAAACCCGACAGGATCGCAGGAGTGATCGGAAGCATCAGGAAAAAAAATCAAATTGAGTTATCCGTTGAAAATGCCTTCGCGGATGGAATGGAATCAGTTATCATATATGGTTATCTGAGCGACCCGATTTACTATTACAGCAGGATTCAACCTCTTGCAAAAAAATATCCCGGCAGAATCAGATACGCGGGATTTATCGACGACCGGCAGAAGATGTATGATTCCATATCTGATGTTTATCGTGCCGTCGCTAAGTCATGGAGCCTCATAAGGAGGGAGTGCCGTCTGACGAATACGCGCTATCACGGGCCGGATCCTTCTAAGGGAGGATCAATGACCGATGACCAGATTTTCGCCGTCTGGAAGGATCAGCTTGGATTGTAACATGAAAAATTTCGAAGATGACTTCTACCGATTGCTTCATTTGCTTAAGACTGGAGAGCCGTTTGCCTTCAACCGGTTTTCGGACGGCGAGCTCTATATGCTGCAGAACAAGGAAGTCATTCTGGGCGACCACATGGTCAAAATAGGAGATCGGGTTGAGAAAGGACCCTATCATGAAGAAGATTTCAAAAGATTTCATCCTGAAGAGCATGCTTTTTATAGGGACAGGCTCATTGACGCGTTCAGGTTTACAAAAAACAATTACTTCAAGGGATTGAGCTGCAGGTGCTGTGTTGGCGAAGAGAATTTCAGTTGGCAGCTCGAATTCCACGGCGAATACGATGAGAATTTCACCTGGGCGAATCTTCTGGTGAATGGCAATTACCCGAAATTCATCCGCGAGATGTATCCGGTATTCAATGACTATAAAACCGTTTTCATCTGCAACAGGAAAAACGACCTTTCCGTTATGCCGTTTGTGGTAAAGGATTTCAGGGTTGGATATAATGCCATGGTCAACGACTACGGATTAATTGAAGTAATAAAAAACTGGATCGATGAAAACAAGGTTGAGGGGCACCTATTCCTGTTTTCGGCCTCTGCATTCAGCAAAATGGCGATTTATCAGCTTTATGAACATTGTGACCGAAATACCTACATGGATGTGGGCACAACCTTAAACCCCTTTATGAACATGCGACTTGACAGAACCTATTTAAAGTCGTTCTGGCTTGGCGCGAAGGGGGAGGATCTTAAGAAAATTTGCATCTGGTGACGGTTATTTTCAACGGTGGCCAGATTCGCAAGTTGATGAAAAACAGTATATTTTACGCATGGTAGCAACGATGGGAGGTTTTGTATGAATGGCAAAACTGCTTTGAAAAAAATAATCCGATTTATCAAAAAAACTACCAACCATAAAGAACCCTTAAGTGATCATCTATGCTTCCCCGATTCAGCAGACTGGACTGCACCATCATCCACATCAACGAATGCTACGATGCATATATTGACACAGCATTTTGGAACCGATGCGTGGTTTGAAATACAAAAGAACCATTTAGAAAAATATACATTAAAGAAAGAGCGATATAAAGTTTACTTAGCAACGTATAAGACAAGCATCCCTGATAGTTTTATATTACCACCAAACTATGTTCATATTAATCTTAATGAGCATCCTGAATTTAGAAATGAGCATTACTTAATCATTGAAGAAGCGTATGAAAAATTTGTAAAACCTCACGCGAAGGACAATGATATTATCATTTATATGGATAATGATGCGTTTCCCTGTGATTCGTGGGAAGACAAATTGGAATCCTACCTTACTGAGAATGATATATGCGCAGTATACAGATATGAGGACAGGGGATTAGATCAACCTGATCAATATTTCCCATATCCGCATTTGTGTTTTTTTAGTTTTAAGAAGAAAACAAGAGATATGTATGGATTTAAGCATGAAATACCGGAAGGGTTTCCATGTCCGGGATTTACAATCTGTGATGTTATTAGACAGAATAATCTTAAGGTGAAAGAATTGATCAGAACCAATAAATTTAATTCACATAACGTCATGTTTGGCATTTATGACGATATGATTTATCATCATTCTTCGGGTTCCAGAGCAAAAGTGGGACGACCCTACGCGACGCTCGGGGCCAAATCCGATCACCGGAAAATGTGTTACGAAGGGATTGATTTTTTCCTCAGACAGGATGTCCTGTCCCATCTTCCCCCGTGGATTGAAACGGAAGTAAATGACGTGAATTTAAAAATATTTGATGTAATTTTTGATAAAATTAAAGACGATAAAGATTGCAATTTTGTTCGAAGATTTTATCTTGGGAAATATTAAGATAGAACGGGCGCGGCAGGAACCACCCTCACGGATGGCCCCCCGCACAGATCCCAGCGTGC
>CAZTLA010000183.1:0-6108 GCA_964614365.1 uncultured Syntrophales bacterium
TCTATTCTAAAAATATACCCACTACCCTTACTCGGGTATTTTGAAAGCCTATACCGTGCGGGGATTTCCCTAATTTTGTTTGAGGCAATTCGTCGCAAGGAAAAATATTGCCGAATGGACAAAAAGCTACTATTATTCCCTCGGCGCGTTGCCGATACTAAGAGAAAGGCGGAATGGTGAGGAGAGAAAAGGTGAAGGACCTTCAATATCTGATGCGCTCGCTGAAGGAAGGGTTGTCTTGATGAAGCGGTATTGTCTCAGAATAGTTCTGGTGTTTTTCGTTTTGGCTCTGGGAGGGTGCTTTACGTTTCCCGATATAATCAGGGACGTGCGGGATCTGCCCCAGGATCACCGGGTCTACATCGCCAAGTACGCCTCGGTGTTTGATCCGGTCTCCGATGAAGACCAACGAAACATGGACGGGCGGTACAACAGCCAGTTTTTTTCTCCCTGGCATCTGGAAAAGTCAAACCACACGCTGGATGAGGCGGTTTTTGAATTCAAGAAATACCGCAAAGACCTCGGTTACGGGGAGAACGGGAGGAAGCATACCAAGGCGTGGATGAAATCCCTGGCTGCGAATGCCCGTCTGCAGGATTACCCCAACGGCGGTTTCCTGGCAATTACCGTGGACAACACGGATTTCCGGGTGGTTCCGACCTTGAAGCCGCATTTCAACTCTTTTGAGCACGCCGACGGCTATCCCTTCGACAATTTTCAAAATTCCGGTGTTGCCGTCAACACGCCCATTTACATATCTCACGTGAGCAAGGATAAGGCCTGGTTCCTGGCGGAATCATCCTTTGCCTTCGGCTGGATACCTGCCAGGAGCGCGGCAACGGTGGATCAGAATTTCATCCGGTCGTGGGAAGCAGGCCGATACGCCGTCATCGTGAAGGATAAGATGCCCCTGTATGATGATGCGGGGACGTTTCTCTTTAAACCGCCCCTGGGATCCGTTTTCCCCCTCATAGGGGAAGAGGGCAACGGTATCCGTATGCTCGTAGCCGTGGGGGAGAAGGGAAATGCAGCCGTGCGGAACGTGGTCGTTTCAAAAGAGCTCGCTGCGGTGAAACCCATGAAACTGAATGCGGCCAACATGACCCGGCTGACCAACGAACTGATCAACGAACCGTACGGATGGGGCGGCATGTATCAGAACAGGGACTGCTCGTCCATGGTGCGAGATCTCTTTTCCCCCTTCGGTCTGTGGTTGCCGAGGAATTCAGGCGATCAGGCGAAGAAGGGCGGCCTCTTCATCGATCTTGCGAATCGTTCCCGGGAGGAGAAGGAATCGCTGATTATGAAAAGGGGCATTCCGTATCTGACCCTTATCTGGCGTCCCGGGCATATCATGCTCTACATGGGGGAACACGGGGGCAAGCCCCTCGTGTTTCATAACCTGTGGAGCATAAGAACCAGGGATTTATTCGGCAGGAAAGGGAAGAAGGTTGTCGGGCATGCCGCCATAACGACCCTTCGGCCGGGAAAAGAACTGCGTATTATCGACCTGCCCGGTGATGACCTGCTGGCCCACGTGTCGGGGATGACCTTGCTGATTCAACCACCGGAGACCGGGGCGGCGCTGAAGGTGTCCGGCGCGGGCATTTCGCCCTGAAACTATCTTATTTGATCGACGAGAGCATTTCCAGTGCCGCGATATCCAGTTTCATGCGCTTGATCTTTGCCTCGTATGCAGGCAGCAGCTTGTTCAATTGCTGCCGTTTCTGCATTTCCATGAACGGATTATCACGGAGAAGCTTCATTATACCGTCTCTTTTTTTAACTACCTCCGCCAGCACCTTTCTCATAATCTGCAGTCTTTCCGCGGGATCATCGATGTTCTGGACGGACTGCAGCGTTTCCTCGGCAGCCGCAATCGTATCCCCGGTGGGCGCTTCCCCGTCTTCCACACCGGGTTTCTTTACTATCGGCTGGGGGGGGCGCTTTTGCCGTACGTTGGATTTTACGCAGACGTCCACGAAGAAGTTCCCCTTTTCGGTTTCAAAGGGAATGACGATACTGGGAGTGCCCAGGACATGACGGACGAGATGGTTCTTGCCGTACACGACGGTGGGAATGGCTGCGTGGACGATGATGCCGTCCTTTTCCATATGCGTTCTTGCCACTCCGGAAACCATGTTGGTAATTTCACCGACGGCATCAAATACGTCTTTGTTTACTTCGCTATATGATTCGCCAAGCATGCTGCTGACGATGCCGCAAATGCAGGCTTCGCTGAAGCTGATGGCCAGGGAGCCGACCGCCTCCCCGGTGATGCCGATGATTCCGGAGACATCACCCCGGGCCGTATCGTCTTTTTTGACGTAGGGTTGCCCGGCCACCGGTTCCGTAAATGCCATCTTTTTCATTACTGCTTCTGCCCCGTAGAGGAACGGGTTAATAAATTTAACATCCATCTGATCTGTTTTCCTTCCCAAGAGTACATTATTTGTCAAGTATCTCTCGTATCTTACTCGATATTTCATTGATGTTGAAAGGTTTCTGTATGAAACTCCGGCAACCTCGCTCCATGATTTGCGTTGCCCGGCCGGTAATGCTGTACCCGCTGGAGAGTATCACCTTTATATCGGCGTTGATTTCCTTGAGTCGGTCGAAGGTTTCCCCTCCACCCATACCCGGCATGACCATGTCCAGGATGACCAGGTCTATTCGGTCCTTCTGGGCCTTGTACGTGTCTATTGCCTCCTTGCCGCTTGAGGCAGTGATCACCGTGTAACCAAGTATCTCCAGGATTTCCCCGGTCACGCTTATGATCGCTTCTTCATCATCTACCAGAAGGATCGTTTCGTGTCCCTTGGTGATATGGCAACTGGGGGCTTCTTCTTCTACGACCTCGTTTGCCGTCGCAGGAAGGAAGAGGTCGAACACCGTACCCTTTCCCAGCTTACTGGAGACGTTGATGAATCCGCCGTGCCCTTTAATGATGCCGTACGCCGAAGCGAGTCCAAGCCCCGTTCCCCGCCCCATTTCCTTGGTGGTAAAGAAGGGTTCGAACAACCGTTCCATCGTTTTGTCGTCCATGCCGACGCCCGTATCCGCCACGGAGATTTGTATGTAGTTCCCGGGGTTGACATAGAACGGCAGGACACTCTCTTTTTCGATGGTGACGTTGTCCGTCTCGATATAAATATTGCCCCCGCCGGGCATTGCCTGCCATGCATTCAGGTAAAGGTTCAGGAGAACCTGCTCGATCTGCCCCCGGTCTACTTCCGCAGTCCAGAGGTCGTTCCGCAGTTTCTGGTGGATCGTCAATTCCTTTTTTGTCCGTCCGAAAAGGGTGACACTTTTCCTTATCAGGTCGCCGAGCCGCGTGGGTTTCACCTCGTATTTCCCGCCCCGTGCAAACCCCAGCAGTTGCCTGGTAAGCTCTGCGCCGCTCTGCACATGCTGTTCTATGCTTTTGAGCTTTTCGTAATCCTGGTTGCCGGGTTTGCTTGTCATGAGCATCAAGGAGGTATACCCATGAATGCCCATGAGGAGGTTATTGAAGTCGTGGGCGATTCCCCCGGCAAGGGTTCCGACCGCCTCCATCTTCTGGGCCTGCAAGAGATCGGACTCGAGTCGTTTGCGCTCCGTGATATTCCGAATTATCCCTCGGAATCCCCTGGCTTGTCCGTGGCTGTCTCTGGTGAGAAAAATGGAGGTATCGATGATGATCCGCGTTCCATCTTTCGTGATGCATTCCCATTCCAATCCCCGGGCGGGCAGTCCCGTCTTGTACATATCGCCCATGGCCTGAAGGGCTCTCTGGGCGCAGGGGGAATCCATACATTGGCCGTGGTTCATTCCCATCAGTTCGTCGCGGGGAAAACCGAGTGTTTTGTGGAAGGACTGGTTGAAGAAGGTAAAGTTGCCATCGAGATCGGTTTCATAATATCCTTCTTCGATGTCTTCCAGTATGGTGCTGTATTTTTCTTCGCTTATGCGCAGCGCTTCGCCGGCCTGCTTGCTGGCGGTGATGTCTCTTGCGATGCCGTAAATTCCCAGTTTTCCATTTCCCTTCTCGTCATCGATGATGTCGGGCAACTGCGTGGCCCGCAGTTCCACGATCAGGTGTTTTGCCGGCGGAGTATCGAGATCGTCCCCGGGTGAATTTTGCCGGAGCCGGAGTTCCAGATGATCAGACAGGGTTCCCTGATTGCCGATTTCCTGTAAATAGAGGTTCGCCCGGTTGCAGTCGTCGCTTGCGACGATACTCGTGAAATGCCTGCCGATCAAACTGGCGCTTTCGTAGCCCAGAAGGTGCTCTATGGTATTGTTGATGAAATGAAATACCCCGTCGGGGCTCAAAATAAAGATGATATCGGGGGAATTTTGCACCAGATACCGATAACGGGCTTCCGATAACTCCAGTTTCCTGCTGATGATTTCCTTCTCAATTTTCGATCTCTTCTGTTCGAGGGCGTTTTCGACCCGTTTGAGCAGCCCTTCGTGGGAGAAGGGTTTGCTCAGGTAATCGTAGGCGCCTCTTCTCAGGGCTCCAACCGCCGAGTCCACGGATGCGTTACCGGTCATCATGATGATCAGCAGCTCGGGATGGTGGTGTCTCAGGTAATCCATGACCTGGTATCCGTCCATGCCCGGCATGACCACGTCCAGCAACACCAGGTCGAAGGGATAGTTGGTGATGTGGGTTATCGCTTCTTCGCCGGAGTTGGAGGTTTTGATTTCGTAGCCTCTGTCGGCCAAGAGGATCTTGAGGCTGTCGCACATGCGCGGCTCGTCATCAACTACCAGTATCCGGGGCATGATGTAGGGCATAACGTCTCCCGAAAATGAATTATTTATCGCGAAGCCCTCTCGTGGGGCTGAGCCGCATCATCGAGCGGCAGCAGAATCCTGAAGGAAGTTCCTTGTTCGCTGCTTTCGCAGTGAATGGTTCCGCTCAATCCGGTAATCGTCGAATAGACAAGAGGCAAGCCAAGCCCAAAATGCCCTTTGCCTTTCGTGCTCGAATGAGGTTCGTATAACCGGCGCTTGATGGAATCGGGGAGCCCCGGACCAGTATCTCTGAGGGTAATTTCTATATGCTTCTTCACCGGAACGAGGCCGACCGGGTGCGACTCTGTTGGCGTATTTGAATGATACTGTGTGGTAATGAAGATATTGCCGCCCTCCGGCATTGCTTCAATGGCGTTTTTGATGAGGTTGATCATTGCTTGTTTCAGACTGTTTTTTTCCGTCATTATTTCCGGCAGGGAGGAATCGAGGTTCATATGAAACGCTATCCGATTGCCCGGTGCAAGGGAATTATTAGTAATGCTCGTCAGATCGGACAGCAGGCTGTTGATATCTACCTTCTCGATCGGGCGCATACGGGGTTTGTTGAAATGGGACAACTCGCTGACAATAAGGGAGATGCGGTCTATCTCTTCATTGATAATGGCGAGTTCATTCTGCACGGGATCTTCCTTGGCAAGCTTCATTCCAAGAATTTTCAGGTAATTTTTTATGATGCCAAGCGGATTGTTAACTTCGTGATTTACTTTCCGGGCCATATCGGAAAACGCCGTAATACGTTCTGTTTGCAGAAGCGCTTCCTGCCTTTTCCTGATGCGGTCAAGATGAATCGCGACTGCGGCCTGGTTGGTAAACATGGTGAGCAGCCTCATACGCTTGAACAGGTGAAGTACTTCTGTCTCTTCGGCGCCCAGAACCATGACCCCCACGTATTCTCCGCGGCAGATCATGGGCAGGCAGACGATGCCATCGGTGCCGATCAGGTGTCTGATCTGTTCGTCTATGATCATCGATCTCACCGAGTACACGAAGGAATCCATGGGGGTCTTGCGGTGCAGGGATTTGACCAAGATGCTTTCCTTTTTCTGCAGGGGGATGGCAAACTCGCGGAAATACTCGCCCAGACTGTCACCGGGAACCGTTCGTCCGATGAGCATACTGCCTTCCGGTTCGTACAGAAAAAAGTAGACGTTTTTCACGTCGAAAAGGATCCGCATGCCCTGCTGTATTACACTCAGGACGGCGTCCTCATCAGATGCCTCCATAAGATTCTGGAGCGTACCCTGAAGCAGGGAGATATCCCTGACCTCGCGGACCAGACGTTCTTCTTTTTCCTGTTCCTGC
>CAZTLA010000184.1:0-6075 GCA_964614365.1 uncultured Syntrophales bacterium
GCTTCCCAAACTACATTTCCTCCATTTTCATGCTCAGTCTCCCCATTCCGGCACCTGTTCCACTTGCCTCATCCGGGTAAATAACACAAGGCAAGGCACTTTAAAATAGAAAACTGCATCCTCCGGTCCATCGGGGGACATGAATTACGATCAGCTCTATCGGGACACCGAATATTCCCGGGACGCCCATGTTAGCTGACGTCTCAAGCATCATGGGTACGCAGGAGCCGATGTGAAATCAAACTTGTTTCGGAGTCGTCACCCTTGTGGACGAGAGCTTCACATCAGGAGGAGACGCCAAGGACGGAACCGGGCTTGACCGGGTAACCGCGGAGGAATTCACGAACGGGCATTCGTTTCTTGCTTTCCATCTGAATTTCGCGGAGGTAGATGCTGCCGTTTATGGCCGTTACAGGGAGCCCCCTTTCCGTTTCCATTCCCATGACCCCCGCTTTTCCCTCTGCCGGTGATTCTTCAGCCGCTGCATCAAGGATCTTCAGCTTCTTCCCGTCCAGAAAGGTATAAGCGCCAGGAAAAGGGGACAGTCCTCTGACCAGGTTGACGATGCCGGCAACGTCGGCGTTCCAGTTTATGAGGCCGTCTTCTTTTTTCAGGCGCGGGGCGTACGTGGCGGCCGCATCATCCTGTCTTGCGCGCACGGCCGTGCCGGTCGTTAGCTTCTCTATGGCGACAAGGAGCAGTTCAGCGCCCATCACGGCGAGGCGGTCATGCAGTTCGCCGTACGTTTCCGCTGCCCCAATGGGGGTTTCCTGCTGCAAAATGATGTCGCCCTGATCCACGCCATCACTCATATACATGATCGTAACGCCCGTTTGTTTCTCCCCCCGGAGGATTGCCCAGTTGATCGGCGCCGCCCCGCGGTATTTGGGCAGGAGGGACGGATGGACGTTGATACAGCCCATCTTCGGTGCGGCGATAACCGTCGGGGGAAGGATCTGTCCGAAAGCGGCCAGGGCCACCATATCGGGGGCAAGAGTTTCGAACTGCATCAGGAAAGGATCAGCCGCTAAGCGTTCCGGCTGCGTGACGTGCAGGCGGTGTTTTTCTGCGAACATCTTGACAGGCGGCGGTACCGTCTCCCTTCCCCGTCCCTTTGGCCGGTCCGGCTGGGTTACGACGCCCACGAGGGGGTAGCCGTGTTCGAGGAGTGCGGCAAGCGAAGGCACGGCGAATTTCGGGGTGCCCATGAACAGTATGCGGGGTTTGGTGGTCATCGTTCACCTTATCGTCAGCGCTGAATTCGTCAGTGCGCGTATTCCCCGCAGCAAGGTGCAAATCCACATCTGCCAATATTTTTGCTTTGATAGGAATTCTTTGGCGAGTGTAAGGAAAGTTAGGGTGTGTGTCAAGAAAAATGCGTAGAAATGCATAGAAAAATGGCCAGTAGAATTCGATCGTATCAGCAGCCGAGGTAGGCTTCCCGAACGCGCCGGTCACCCAGGAGCTCTTGGCCCGTACCGGAAAGGATAATCCTCCCCGTTTCCAGCACGTAGGCGCGCGAGGCGATGGAAAGGGCCATGTGGGCGTTCTGCTCAACCAGGAGGACGGTCGTTCCCGCCCGATTGATATCTGCGATGACGCGGAAGATCTCGCGCACGAGTAGCGGCGCAAGCCCCATGGACGGCTCGTCAAGGAGCATCATCACGCTCCTGCTCATAAGCGCGCGGGCCACGGCCAGCATCTGCTGTTCGCCGCCGGAAAGCGTTCCCCCAAGCTGCTTCTTTCGTTTCCCCAACTGGGGGAAGAGGTCAAAGACGCGTCCGTAATCGTTTGCCACGTCCCCCTTGTCTTTTCTCTGCCAGGTGGCGAGCTTCAGGTTTTCCATGACCGTGAGGTTTCCGAAAATGCCCCGACCTTCCGGCACCTGGGCCATTCCCCGTGCGACGATCTGATGGGCGGGGACATTGCGCAAATCCTGTCCCTTATAGAGAATACGGCCGCGGTAAGGGGTAACGCCGGAAATGGCGCGCAGCGTTGATGACTTGCCTGCGCCATTGGCGCCGATCAACGTGACGATCTCGCCCTCGTGCACTTCGAAGGATATGTTGTCCACCGCCCTGATGTTGCCGTAGGCGATGGTGAGGTTCTCAACAGAGAGCAACATTATCACATTCACCCAGGTAAACTTCAAGAACCCGCGGGTTGTTCTGAATCTCCCGCGGCACACCTTCGGCGATCGTTTCCCCGAAATCGAGGACCAGGAGCCGTTCGCAGATATTCATGACCAGATGCATCTGGTGTTCGATGAGAAGAATAGTCAGGCTGAATTCCTGTTTGATCCATTGGATAAATTCCATGAGTTGGGCGACTTCCTGCGGATTCATTCCCGCGGCGGGCTCATCCAGCAATAGAAGCGTCGGCCTCGTGGCCAGCGCCCTGGCTATCTCCAGCCTCCGCTGCAGACCGTAGGGAAGGTTTTTCGCACGTTCGTCGGCATAGCTCTCCAATTTCAAAAAAGTAAGCAGGTCCAGGGAATGTTCGATAATATCTTCCTCTTCTTTATGAAAGCGGCCTACGTGGAGCAACGCCTCAAGGGGATTATAACGCACCCTCCCATAATGGGCGATGCGGACGTTATCGAGCGCCGTCAGTTCTTTGAAGAGACGGATATTCTGGAAGGTGCGGGCAATGCCGAGGGACGTGATTTCGCTAGGCGCCTTGCCGACAATCTCCGTGCCTGCAAAGGTAATGCTGCCGCTGGTTGCCCGGTAGACCCCCGTGATCAGGTTGAAGATGGTTGTCTTGCCCGCGCCGTTCGGGCCGATGATGCCCACCAGCTCGTGCGGTTCAAGGGTCAGATTGAAACCGGCAACTGCGGCCAGTCCGTCGAAGCGGTGCGTTACCTGTCGGGCCTGTAAGAGGGGCATCAGGGAATTCCTCTCTTTGCACGCGCGAATCTGCCTGCCAGCCGGTCACGGGCCGGGATGAACCGGGGGAATTCCCGCAAACCCATAATGCCTTTCGGACGGAACAGCATGAGCATCACCAGTATCAGGGGTATGAGCACCATGCGCCAGATGCCCAGCGGCCGCAGGATTTCCAAAAGCAGGGTATACACCGTGGCGCCGAGTATAGAGCCGCCAATAGATCCGATGCCCCCCAGATAGACCATGATCAGAATATCCGTTGATTTAATAATATCGAAGGCACGGGGATTGATGAACTGGAGCAGATGGGCAAAGAGGGCGCCCGCAATACCGGCAAAAAAAGAAGAGACGGTAAACGCCAGCACCTTGACGTGCCGGGTGTTTACGCTCATCAGATTACCGGCAATCTCATCCTCGCGGATCGAAAGCACGCCCCTGCCGAAATTTGAATAGATCAGGTTGCGGATAACCCACAGGGAAACCATGACCCAGAAGAAGACCCAGGGCAGGGTGGCAAGCTTTTCCATGCCAAGAAAACCGCGCGGCCCGCCGAGGGTGTCGATGTTTTCGATGACCGATTTCACGATCATGACAAAGGCGAGCGTGACGATGGCGAGGTAGTCGCCCCTCGTCTTGAAGGAAGGCAGGGCCACAACCAGGCCGACGAGTGCCGCGGCCGTTCCGCCCGCAATGACCGCCAGCGGAAACAGCCATGCGGCCAGGTGCGCGGGGATGACCTTCACCGTGAGAAACGAGGCGACGTATGCGCCGACGGCCATGAATCCGGCATGCCCCACGGAAAACTCGCCCATGTAACCGTTTATCAGGTTCAAGCTCACGGTCAGGATGATGTTGATGCCGATGTACATGACGATGAGCTGGAGATAGGGGTCGAGAAGCTCGAACCGGTGGATGATGAGGGAAAGAATTAAAACGCTGAGCAACAGGCCCGGCATCAGCCAGCGCTTCCGGGACAACCGCTCCAGGGAATTCCTTGTGCTCGACAGGATGGCCATGGTCAAACCTTCTGGGGATGCGGCTTTCCCAGTATGCCGTAGGGCCGGAATATGAGTAATACCAGCAAAAGAACGAAGGCGACAAAATCGCGATAGGTGGAAGGCAACAGGGCAACCACCAGGATTTCCACTGCGCCCAGGATGTAGCCGCCGATCATGGCGCCGCGAATATTGCCGATGCCGCCCACGACGGCCGAGATAAACGCCTTCCATCCCACCATGATCCCCATGTAGGGGTCGATGACGGGGTAGGCCAGGCCGTACATCACTCCGGCCGCACCGCCGAGGCTGGCGCCGATGGCAAAGGTGAGCGAGATGATCATGTCCACCGGCACGCCCAGCAGGGGCGCCACCGCCTTGTCCCAGGAAATGGCGCGCATGGCCATGCCCACCATGGTGTGCCGCACGATCAGGTCCAGCAGCACCATAAGGAGCAAGGACAGGATGACGATGAACAGCGCTATCGATGAGATGGACACGCCGGAGAGCGTCCAGGTGGTATTGGCCAGGAGCTGGGGGACCTGTTTCGGATAGGGGTTTAAGGCGAGGGTGAAATTCTCCAGGAACAGGCCCACGCCGAGGGCGGTGATGATGGCGGAGACGCGCGGCGCCTGGCGCAGCGGCTTGTAGGCGAAACGCTCGATAGCGACGCCCAGCAGAGCCACTCCGAACATGGAAATGAGGAGGACCGGAACGAAGGGAAGGTTCAAGGATGCCGCCGTGAAAAAGCAGAAGAACGCCCCGACCATGAAAAGATCGCCGTGGGCAAAGTTTATCATGGTGAGGATGCCGTACACCATGGTGTAGCCGAGCGCAATCAGGGCATAGATACTACCCACCTGGAGGGCATTGAGAAGTTGCTGGAAGACGTATGTCATTACGTTTAGGGGGCGGCGCTGGCAAAATAGACAAATTTGCCGTCCTTGATTTTCACGATCACGGCGCTCTTCGTGGGATCTCCGGATCCTTCCTTGAATTGCATGTTTCCCGTTACGCCTTCATAGAGGGGAATTTTCGCCAGCGCGTCCCGGATTGCATCCCGGTCGGGTTTTGGGGCGGTTTTGAGCGCCTGGAACAGCAGGCCGAATGAATCATAGGTAAGCGCCGCCACGTCATCGGGCATGCTCCCATACTTCGCCTTGAATCCCTCGATGAACTTCGTTGCCGCCGGCGTTGCCGCGTCGGCGGCGTAGTGCGTGCTGAAATAATACCCCTCGCAGTCGCTCCCGCAGAGTTTCAGCAATTCCTGGGACCCCCATGAATCGCTCCCCACAAAGGGGACGGTGATGCCGAGGCGCTTTGCCTGCTGGATCTGCAGCGGCACTTCGCTGTAGTAGTTCGGCAGGAAAATCATGTCCGGGGCCGCTTTTTTGATCTTCGTCATCTGCCCGGAGAAGTCCTTGTCGTTCGTGGTATAGGTTTCAAAGGCGACCACGCTGCCGCCGTTTTTCTCGAAGGTCTCCTTGAAGATTTCCGCGATGCCCTTGTTGTATTCGGAGGCAACGTCATACAGCACGGCAGCCTTTTTTGCCTTGAGGGCGCCCATGGCGAAATTCGCTACGACGCGCCCCTGAAAAGGGTCGATGAAACAGGCGCGAAAGACGTACTTTTTGGGAGCGTTGGTCTTGGCATCAAGGGTGGTCTTGGGGCTTGTTGACCAGGGCGTAATGAGGACGACTTTTGAACTTTCCGCAATCTCCGAGGCGGGGAGAGCGTACCGCGTCGCGTTGGGGCCGATGATGGCGTGAACCTTCTGCTGGGTGACGAGCTTCTGCGCTGCCGAGGCGGACTGGTCGGCCTTGCCCGCGTTATCTTCCACGAAGAGCTCGACTGGGTATTTCTTCCCGGCCACTTCAATCCCGCCCGCGTCATTCACCTCTTTTACCGCCATCTCAGCCGCTTTTTTACAGGATTCGCCCACGGCGGGCATGTCGCCCGTCAGTTCCGCTATGACTCCCACTTTGACTGCAGAACTATCATTGCTTGTGCAGGCGCCTAAAAGCGCAACCATGGCCGTACATGCCATCAAAGATATGAGTGTTTTTTTCATGCTGCCCTCCGCAGAATAACATTACTGAAGAAAAGTGCCCTTCCGTTCTGACCGTAAAGCCCTTCCTGGTACTGTCAAGATTTATGTGTGAAATTTTCATAGGCCAATTCTTTCAAGAAAG
>CAZTLA010000185.1:0-2667 GCA_964614365.1 uncultured Syntrophales bacterium
AGGAGCCCGCCTGGTACGCCTTTATCACCCGCATTTTCATGAGCTCCAGGATCGCCAGAAACGTGTACACGATATTGCGGCGATCGGTCCTTTCCCCCAGGAGGCCGGTGAAGGTCGCGTCCTTCTCTTCGGCGAGTCTCTCCATGATTTCGTTGATCCGGTCCGCCAGAGATATTTTCTCCAGGTCGATCTCGAGCAGTTCCTCTCTGTCCAGGGAGGAAAGAACGCGCTGAAAGGCTTCCACGAGCTCGAAGAGGCTCACCTCAACAAGGGTTTCCTCTTCCCCTTCCACGAGCGCGGGGCGCTCATGGGCGCCTTTCTTGAACACATCCCGTTCCAGGAGAGGCCGTCCCGCTAATGCCAGCGCAACTTCCTTGAACGCCTGATACTCGAGAAGTTGCTGTACGAGTTCCGCTCGGGGATCCGGCTCTTCTTCCCCCTCTTCCTCTTCCGGCGCGGGCAGAAGCATTTTCGATTTGATGTGGATCAGGGTGGCGGCCAGAACGAGGTATTCGCCCGCAAGGTCAAGATTGAGGGAGCGCAATTTCTCCATGTGGTCCAGGTACTGCTCCGTGATGAGCGCCACGGGAATGTTATAAATGTCGATCTCATTCTTCCGGATGAGATAAAGCAGCAGGTCCATAGGACCTTCAAAAATATCGAGCTTTATTTCATAAGCCATTATCGATCTTTACGGCCTCTCTGACCTCTGCCATAGTCCCCCGTGCTACCGAGGCAGCCCGGTCATTTCCGTCTTCGATTATCTCGCGAACCTTGCCCAGGTGACTCCGGTAATAGTCATGGCGCTCATGAATGGACCGCATCGCCTCCAGGATACGCTCCGCCAGTTTCCGCTTGCAATCGGTGCAACCGATGTCCGCCTTTCTACAGGCAACGGCTGTTTCCTCCACGTCGCCCACCGGCGAATAGAGCTTATGAAAGGTGTACACGTTACAGAGTTCGGGACGGCCCGGATCGCTCTTCCGCATGCGCTGCGGATCGGTGTACATGGCGCCCACTTTTTTCTTCAGGGCATCGCCCCGATCACTGATAAAGATGGCATTGTCGTAAGACTTGCTCATCTTTCTCCCGTCTATGCCAAGCAGTTTCGGGACCTCCGTCAGCAGCGGCTCCGGCAGAGGGAATATTTTTCCGTACAGGAAATTGAACCGCCGGGCAATCTCACGGGTGAGTTCCACGTGGGGAAGCTGATCCACGCCCACGGGCACACCGTACGCCTTGTACATGATGATGTCCGCAGCCTGCAGCACCGGGTACCCTAAAAACCCGAACGTCGCCAGGTCCTTCTCGGCAAGTTCCGTCCTGATCTCCTTATACGTGGGATTCCGTTCCAGCCAGGCAAGCGGAGTGATAACGGACAGGAGAACGAACAGTTCCGCGTGTTCCTTAATGCGGGACTGAATGAAAAGGGTGCTCTTCGCGGGATCCAGCCCGGCGCTCAGCCAGTCGATCACCATGTCGAGGGTATTGGCCTTGATCTGGTCCGTGCCGTTGTATTCGCTGGTCAGGGCATGCCAATCGGCGACGAAATAAAAACACTCGTAGTCCCCCCGGTTCTGAAGCTCAACCCAGTTAAAGAGCGCCCCGTGAAGATTTCCCAGGTGCAGCTTGCCCGTGGGACGCATACCGCTCAAAATCCGTTTTTTCTTCATCAGAAATTCTCTCCCGGAGAAACGATGGGGGGTCCGGTCGTGCCATACTAAGGAACCAAACGCACTAAGGCCTCCGTTTCGTGGAAAAAACGGGAGGCCTTAGTAGGGATATCATGATCTTTGTTGTTATTTCCTACTTTACTTTGTCGGCAAGTCCCTTTCCGGCTTTAAACTTTACCACTTTCTTGGCCGGTATCTTGATGGTTTTGCCCGTCTGGGGGTTTCTCCCCTCCCGCGCCTTCCTCTTCGCGACGGAAAAAGTACCGAACCCGACCAAACCGATTTTCCCGTTCTTCTTGAGCTCGCCCGTCACAGCCGCGACATACGCATCCAGCGCCTTTGATGCTGCCGCCTTGGTGATACCCGATTTCGTTGCAATAACCCCAATCAAATCTGCCTTTGTCATCCTCCCACGTCCCCCTTTCCTCTTCATAGTTAATTAGAACACCCTGAATCGACCACCCGCAGCGGTCTGACTTCCCAGCCGGGCTGAATTCGCGCCGGCTCAACGCCACCACACTCGCACTGCCTTAAGGAACTCACCTCTTCACCTCGCGCTTCCCGGGAAGGTGAAATCCCGTTACCTTCCCCACCCTCGTCAACGGGCGGCACGTTTCGGTTGCGCTCCGGGCAAAACGCAGGCAAATCAGCAACCGCCTCATACTCAGGTTTGCGTATGCCTAACACAAAGAAAAACAACAATCAAGGGAAAAGTGAAATTTTTTACGGTCGCGATCTCTACCCGCAGCGCCGATTCCCACGGCATTCGCCAAAACAATCCTCACCAAGCGCATGCCCCTTACCGTTTCCTGACCAGGAAATACAGTTCCCCCTTCTCTTTCAGGCTCCCCGCGAGCAGTTCCGCCTCATCGCCGGTGCCGCAGAAAAGATCGACCCGACCCGGCCCCTTGATTACGCCGCCCGCATCCTGGCTCAGGACAAACCGCGAAAAGGGAACCCACGCTACGATGTTCCCCCCGCCATCGAAAAGGGG
>CAZTLA010000185.1:2677-6034 GCA_964614365.1 uncultured Syntrophales bacterium
GGCTTTCGCGCAACCATGAAGGAAAGGGCGCCGCGGGGGAAAACCGCGGCATCCGTGGCAATGGACCTTCCGGAAATCACCGGGAACCCGAGGGATCCCTCGGGGCCTTTGCTCACGATGCGGAAGAAAACATAGCTTTCGTTGTAATTGAGGGCATCCGCCAGTTCTTCCGGATGTTCTTTCAGATATTTCTTTACCAACGGGTGCGTCGTTTCTTTTGCCAACAGGTTCCCCTTGTTCAGGAGGTAGTTCGCAACGCTCCGGTAGGGACGGCCGTTGTCCCGGCCATAGCTCACCTGCAGGAAACTCCCGTCGGGCAGCGTTATCGTTCCCGAACCCTGGATATGGAGAAAGAACAATTCAACCGGATCGTCAACCCAGACGATTTCGAGATTCCTGCCACGGAGAACGGCTGCGCTGTCTATTTCGGCCCGACTGTAGTACGGGATCAACTCGCCGTTTTTCAGACGACCGATGATGCGCTCATTTTTGTATTTTTCCCTGAATTTGCCCAGATTGACAACCACGACTTCCTCAGGAACTCCGTAAATAGGATATCGGAACCGTTCCGTTCTTTTGAGCGACCCTTCCATAACGGGTTCGAAATAACCGGTGAAAAGGACCGTCCCCTTTCCGTCACTGCCGGTCGATTTGAACACGTCGAAGGTATCGCGAATTTTTTTGTCCCGGACATCGGCCGGGTCGGGCGAGCGGATGATCTCCAGGAACGTCCGGAGGGAATCCTTCATTTCAGCGAGGGTGTAATGCGTATCACCGATGGGGAAAGTGGTGTCGGCCGGCAGTTTACCGTAATACTGCAAGCTGCTTTCGATGGCCTTTTCCAGCAGGTTATCGTTCAGATCGTCAAGAAAGGGGGGAACGGCGCCGGCAGGCGCCAAGGCGAGAGGCGGCGGCGGGGCGACCGGAATCGGCGGCCGGCGCTCAACGCGTCCCGGGCATCCCACCAAAAATAACACAAATAAAATGTAAAAAACCCTGAAGGATAACGCCGCACGAGTGTCACCTCTTTTTACGGAGTCGGCAACCATTACAACTCCACAATCATGGCAACTTCATCGCAGTAATCCGGGTACTTGGAACACCGGAAACAGTCCGACCATATTTTTTCGGAAAGAGTGGAACGGTTAACTTCTTTGAATCCCAGCCGTTCAAAGAAATCCTTCTTGTAGGTCAGGGTGAATACTCTGAACAGTTCGAGGGTAATGGCTTCGGAAATGCAGGCCTCCACGAGCTTCCTGCCGATACCCGTGCGGCGGTACGCCTCTTCCACGTAGAGGGAGCGGATTTCCGCCAGATTCTCCCAGATGATGTTCATGGCGCACAGGCCGATAATCGAGTCGTTCTCCTCATCCACACTGACAAAAAAATCCCGCAGGCTGCCGTAAATATCCATCAGGGAACGGGGCAGCATTTCCCCTTTTCCGGAAGAATTATTGATTATCCGGTGCATGGTTTTTACGTCGCCTACCCGCGCTTTTCTCAGCATCTCTCTCCTCACACCTCAACGCCTGCGTCTCGACGCCGTGAGCATTTCCCGGGCATGCTGCCGCGCCTTTTCCGTCAGCTCCAATCCGCCCAGCATCCGGGTAATCTCATCCAGGCGTTCCGCATCGGAGAGGACCTCCACGCGGGTATTGGTCCGTTCACCATCCGCAACTTTCGTAACGCGGTAATGCCGGTCCCCGAAACATGCTATCTGCGGGAGGTGCGTAATGCACAATACCTGATGATGCTTCGCCACTTCCGTTAATTTCTCGCCCACGATTTCCGCCGTCGCCCCGCCGATGCCGCTGTCCACTTCATCGAAGATGATCGTTCCCACCGATCCCGTCCGGGCAAGCACCTTTTTGACCGCCAACATGATGCGGGAAAGTTCGCCGCCCGATGCAATGCGATTGAGCGGCTTCACATCCTCTCCCCGGTTTGTGGAAAGGTAAAATTCAACCGTATCGGCGCCCGTGCGGTCAAAAGCGGCGCCATCATCCGTACCGGCGGTCTCCCCTGCATTCTCACCGGGGTTCTCGCGGAACATGACCTCGAAGAGCGCCTCCTCCATCCTCAGGTCACGGATATCATGTTCCACCGCACCTTTCAAGAGTTTCGCCGCCGCTTTCCTCTTCCGGGAGAGAAGACCGGCCTTTTCCCTGATCCGTGAGCGTTGCGCCGTGATCGCCCCTGCAAGTCCCTCGATTTCCGCGCCCGCCGAGGCTATGCCCTGCAATTCCTTCTCTATTTCCTTGCCTTTGTATAGTACCTCCGGGATGGCGCCGCCGTATTTGCGCTTCAGACGCCCGATAAGCTCCAAGCGTTCTCCGATCGCATCGAGACGGGCCGGATCAAAGGACAGATTGCGACCGTAATCCCTGAGGGTGCGGGCCGCATCCTCGAGATGGTAATACAGCGCATCCAGGTCCTGTTCCGATATCTTCAGACCCCCGTCGATTTTCCTGACCTCCCGGATGCCCGCGATGACGCCCTTCAATTCCTCCAGCACCGACCCTTTC
Source organism: uncultured Syntrophales bacterium (assembly GCA_964614365.1). Lineage (GTDB taxonomy): Bacteria > Desulfobacterota > Syntrophia > Syntrophales > JACQWR01 > JACQWR01. Next base: position 5,203 of record CAZTLA010000185.1, read on the forward strand.
TTGCCGTAGAGCGTCTCATGGGCGTTAGCGGCATGGTCCATGAGTTTCTGCATATTGCCCAATATCGTCTTCTCTTCAGCCAAGGAAGCATCTTCCCCCGGAGCAAGAGCGGCATCACTGATTTCCTTCAACTGATACCGAAGAAAATCCTCCCGCTCTTCCTTCCGACGATTCGCAGCTTCAAGCTCCCGGAGCCGGGCCTTCAGGGACTGGTATTCGTCGTAGAGTGAGGCGTACTCGGATCGCAGCGGCATGAGGCCGCCGAATTCATCGAGGATATCCACATGGTTGTCCGCATTCAGGATCATCTGATGTTCATGCTGGCTGCAGATATTCACGAGCGATTCGCTGACGGGCGCCAGCATGGCGACGGTGGCGAGGCGCCCGTTGATGTAGACCTTGTTCTTGCCGGAACGGGAAACCACCCGCCTGATGATCAGATCATCGCCGCCGTCAAAACCCCTCTGCTGCAACGTTTCCCGCAATGCCCCGTTGCCCCCGATGTCAAAAAGAGCTTCCACAACCGCGGCATCTTCGGAAGTCCTGATCATGTCGATAGAGGCCCGGTCGCCCAGCAGGAGCGTAACCGCGCCGATAATGATCGATTTCCCCGCCCCCGTCTCCCCGGAAATAACGTTCAGGCCGCCGGAAAAGGATACCTTCAGTTCATCGATGATGGCAAAATTGCTGATGCTCAGTTCGGTTAACATTTCGCGTCAAAATGCTCCCGTATGGACGGCTTCGTGAAAAGCGCCAGAGGCAAGGCGCGCGAAGCATGAGGAATGAGACGTACATTTAGCGTACGTCGCAGTGACTCATGATGAAGCGCAAC
>CAZTLA010000186.1:0-6034 GCA_964614365.1 uncultured Syntrophales bacterium
GAATACCTGTTTTTCATCGTCGCCGGACCGGTGGGCGCTTATTATGCCGAGGGATTCAGGCCGACGAAAATATACGTCAGCGAGGACTATGTCCGTTCTGCACGGGGAGGGACGGGAGCGTGTAAAGCCGCGGGCAACTATGCCGCCAGTCTCTATGCCACGAAGATAGCAATAGAAAGGGGATATACCCAGGTACTATGGCTCGATGCCGTGGAAAGGAAATATATAGAGGAGGTGGGTACGAGCAACGTTTTTTTCGTTCTCGGCAATGAATTGGTCACCCCCCCGCTTGCGGGTACGATCCTCGCCGGCATCACCCGCGATTCCATCATCAGGCTCGCCGAACACTGGGGAATCCCTGTGGCCGAAAGGCCCATTTCCATGGACGAGATCATCGAGGCGGTTGCCCGGGGAACGTTGAAGGAAGCCTTTGCCTCCGGTACGGCGGCGATCGTTTCCCCCATCGGGCAGATATATTACCGTGGGCGGGAACACATCATCAACGGCGGTAAAACGGGCGCCCTTACGGAAAGACTCTATACGGAAATACTCCGGATCCAGTACGGAGAAAAGGAAGATCCCTTCGGCTGGAGAGTAAAAATAGCGGACTAATTTCCCTCTGAAAGAGGGATATTCCTCTTGATACAGGTACTTGGAAATACCATCCACAGTCGTGTGGAAAAATCTGTTGATAACACTGTTGATAACAAGCGTAACCCTTCAATCGGCAGCATTTTATACCGGATTGCATAAAATTTAAGCAAATAATATATGCAATTATTACAATTAGTTATATGAATATACGTTGATTTCTGCAACTCAACGGTGTTTTTACTGATTCTATGAACTGCCAGAAAAAAACGCGTCATTTATGAGTGCCTTTACGATGAAAAAATATAAGAAAAAACCCTGTGCTGTCTGCGCCCGCAAGACGGGAATCATTACCCTAATCATGCTTCCGGTAATCCTCTTTTCGACATCGATCTGCCCCGCGGAAGTGTTGCCGCTGAAAACACTGATCTCGAAGATACAGGAAAGTTATGAAAGGACAAAAGACTTAAAAGCGTCCTTTTCCCAGGAAGTGACGATGAAGTCCATGAACAGAACCGAAAAAGAGGAAGGCGTTTTCTATTTCAAGAAATCGCAGAAAATGGTGTGGGACTACCTGAAGCCGAAGAAAAAAAAATTGGTCATCAATCCCCAGAATACCTGGTTTTACCTGCCGGACGATCGCGTCGTTTACCTGCAGGATACGGAAAGCGTCCTCAAGTCAAAACTGACCATCAAATTCCTTTCGGGCATGGGCAACCTTCAGGAGGACTTTCAGGTAAGCCTTTCCGGCTCCGCGCCTCTTGACGAAGCGGGGAATTATCTCCTTCGCCTTGTACCGAAGAGTCTCGATATCGGTATGGAAAACATCGCCCTCAGCGTCGATAAAGACAATTTCCACGTCGCACAGTTCAGTTTTTCCGACACCTATGGAAATGTATCGCGCATCCGTTTCCGCAACGTAACCATCAATAACGGTCTGCCGGACGCTCTGTTCACATTTAAAACACCGTCCGGTACAGAGGTTTTCCACATGCCCTGACTTACGCATAAGGAGGTGCGAACATGCTGACGATAAAAATCGCAGGATCCTCTCCCCCCCCTCACCGGGAAGCCATCGAGTTGGAATGGCTGGAGACGAACGGCCTGGGTGGATATGCCTCCAGCACCATTCTCAACTGCCATACGAGGAAGTATCATGGTCTTCTGGTGGCAAACCTGATAACGCCGCCGGGCAGGTACGTTCTCCTTTCAAAATTCGAGGATTCTCTTGTCGGTAAAACAGAAGAGGTTCCTCTGTCCTGTCACCAATACCCGGGCGTTTTCTTTCCACCCGGGGAATACTGCCTGAAAGAATTCCATGCCCACCCCTACCCCCGCTTTGTCTACCGAAAGGACGGCCTTTCCGCAACCAAGTCCATCATGCTTGTCCGGGAGGAAAACACGGTCCTCACCCGGTACGAAATCGGGGAGTGCGGCGCGCACGCGGTCCTGCGCCTGAGGCCCTTTCTCGCCTACCGCGAACATCACGCCCTATCCCGGCAGAACCACAGCCTGCACGTGAAAACCTATGCCATAAAGAACGGCTTCACGATCCAGCCTTACGACGGCATGCCTGCCCTGTTCCTGCAGACCAACGTGAAGTCGAGCTTCTTCCCCGCTCCCGTCTGGTACAACAACTTCGAATATGCCGCCGAAGAGGAACGGGGCTACGAATGGCACGAAGACCTTTTCCAGCCGGGACTGATGGAAATACCGGTGAAAAAAGGAAGCGTGGTCATTGTCCAGGCATCCCTGGAAATCTCTCACGGTCAACTCAAGAAAAAATGGCTCTCGGAAGAGTCGGCCCGAAACGATGAGTGGGGGGAACAGGAAAAGATTGTGCCGCGCTTCACCGCAAAAGAAGACCGGGAGAACATGCAGAGCCTCCTGTGGGCGGGAAAACAGTTTCTCATCAGAACGCCAACGGGCCGCCCGGCGATCATTGCGGGATACCATTGGTTTGGCGATTGGGGACGGGATACGCTGATTTCCCTGCCGGCGTTGACCTTCTTTTCGGGACGCCCCCGACAGGGCATCGCCATCCTGAACTCCCTTGCCGAATACGAGCGGAACGGTCTCCTGCCCAACTGCTTTGCCGCCGACGAGGAAAACAACGGGTACAACTCGGTGGATACTCCTCTCTGGTACTTCTGGGCGGTGCAACAGATGCTCCGGTGCACCGGCGATGTCGATACGGTGAAAAGCCGTATGTGGCCCGCCATGAAAAACATTATCCACAATTTCCTGACGGGTACGATCTTCAATATTCACCTAAACGAAAACGGCCTGCTGCACGCGGGCAACGAGGGAACGCAACTCACCTGGATGGACGCATCCATCCAGGGAAACCCTGTAACGCCCCGGTGGGGATGCGCCGTGGAGATTAACGCCCTCTGGTACAACGCCGTCTGCTTTGCCGCGGAGCTTGCCGGGCGCTTCGACGACAGCGAACTTTCCCTGACGGACCTGGAAACGAAAATCCGCAGGGCATTTAACGACACCTTCTGGATTGGAAGCAAATCCTCTCTCGGCGACGTCTTTCATGATGGCGGGCTTGATGATGCGGTGCGCCCCAACCAGATCCTCGCCGTTTCCCTCCCCTATTCGCCGCTCGATCCCGACCGGTGGCGCGGCGTGGTGGATATCGTCAGGAGCGAGCTCCTCACGCCGTTCGGACTGAGAACCCTTTCTCCGGCCGATCCGCGGTATGAAGGCCACTACGGGGGCGACGGCATCTCAAGAGACATGGCGTACCACCAGGGAACTGCCTGGCCGTGGCTTTTGTCCCATTTCGGTGAAGCGCTGCTCAAGACGGCGCCGGATAAGAACGAAGCCCGGCGCTTCCTGCACGATTACGTCCGGTCGTTTGCGCGTGTGCACCTGCCCATGGCAGGCGTGGGCTGCGTATCGGAAATATTCGACGGCGATCAGCCGCAACAGCCAAACGGGTGCATTGCACAGGCATGGAGTACGGCGGCATTGATAAGCCTGTATTTCCTTATCAGCGAAGAGCGACAAGTGACGTGAAAGCCGATGAATATCGAAGAATCTCCTTGATAAACCTCACGTTTCTATGGCATAGTAAATTCGTGATCTTCATTCGTCCGTGGAGTAAGGAGGCCCTTAACCCATGCGCATACTTATGTTCGGGTGGGAATTCCCCCCCCACGTGAGCGGAGGGCTCGGCACTGCCTGCTTTGGCATTACCAAGGGACTGGCCGCCATGGGCCACGAGGTCACGTTTGTCCTGCCAAGGATAAAGGGCAAAAAAGAGCGCTCCCACGTAGAGCTTGTCTCCGCATCAGATGTCCCCGTCCCCTTGTCATATCTCGAAGCCGGAGATTCCGCCGATTTTAAGGTCGGAAGCTCTGCCGACATACGGAAAACCTCCCTCCACCCCTTCTTCCCAAACCTCCACGTAACGCCGGTTGATTCCCCCCTCCGGCCTTATCTAACGCAAAGCGGCTACCTTGAACTGTTTTCTGAACGTCACACGCCTTCATCCACGAAACCCGATAGCGAAGGGCATGGACTTCTTTTCATTCCCGGCGACTATGGTCCCGACATCATCGCCGAGGCGGCGAGGTACGGGAGCGTGGCGGGCATGATCGCCGGCAGCGAGCACTTTGACGTCATTCATGCCCATGACTGGATGACTGTCCATGCCGCCCACAACGCAAAAAAAGTGAGCGGCATTCCCCTTGTCTTCCATGTCCACGCCCTCGAATTCGACCGCAGCGGCGACCATATAAACCAGGAAGTCTACGACATAGAACGGCGCGGCATGGAAGCGGCGGACCATATCATCGCGGTGAGTCACTACACGAAAAGGATGATCGTTGAACGCTACGGCGTCAACCCGCAGAAGATAACCACCGTTCACAATGCCGTTTCCCGCAACGAGGCGCGACAGGCCTACCAGGTAACCAAGGAAAAAGACGATCAGATCGTCCTGTTCCTGGGCCGGATCACCTTCCAGAAGGGACCGGACTACTTCGTCGAGGCCGCCGCAAAAGTTCTCAAGGCGCTGCCTGAAGTGAAGTTTGTCATGGCAGGCACCGGGGACATGATGCCGCGCATGATCGAACGTGTTGCCGAACTCGGCCTGGGTCGGCATTTCCACTTTACCGGTTTCCTGAGAGGAGCGAACATCGAGAAGATTTTTACCATGAGCGATCTCTATGTAATGCCGAGCGTTTCCGAACCCTTCGGCATATCTCCTCTGGAGGCCATGCTGTGCGACGTGCCGGTGATCATCTCCCGCCAGTCGGGGGTGGCGGAGATTCTCAAAGGGGCGATGAAGGTTGATTTCTGGAACGTGAATGAAATGGCAAACAAGATTATCGCTGTCCTAAAATATCCCGTTCTGGCCGCGGAGATCGTCGCCAGGTCGCAGGAAGATCTGCGGAACATCCACTGGGACACTGCCGCCGCGAAGATCGTGGAAGTTTATCAGCGCATATTGCACAAACCGGTCTGAACTGATTGATTGTTGTTATTTTTTGTGAAGTGAGGAGAATAATGCCAAGCGTATGCATGTACTTTCAGGTTCATCAGCCCTGCCGGCTGAAGCCGTACACCTTTTTCGATATCAACCATGACCATTCCTATGAAGACACGGAAAATAACCGGCAGACGCTCAGCAAGACCGTGGAGAAGTGCTACCTTCCCGCCAACGGAATGCTCCTCGACCTGCTGAAGGAACACCGCGGAGATTTCCGCATCGCCTTTTCTCTGACCGGGGTGCTCCTGGACCAGCTCGAAGAATATCACCCCGACGCCCTGGACAGCTTCAAACGCCTTGCCGACACGGGATACGTGGAATTTCTGAACGAAACCTATTATCACTCCCTTGCGTTCCTGTTCTCACCAAGGGAGTTCCGGGAACAGGTCAATCTGCACAAAAAAAAGATCAAGGATCTTTTCGGACAAACCCCGGTCACCTTCCGCAACACCGAGCTCATTTACAATAATGACCTCGCAAAAACGGTGGAAAAGATGGGTTACAAAACGATCATAGCCGAGGGCGCGGACAGGATACTGGGCTGGCGCACCCCTAATTTCGTTTACCAGCCGACGGGATGCACGAAAATCAAACTCCTCCTGAAGAACTACCGGCTCTCCGACGATATCGCTTTTCGCTTTTCCGATGCCGGATGGTCTGAGCACCCCCTGATGGCGGACAAATTTGCCCAGTGGATACACACCATAAACGTAGTCGGCGAGGTAATTAACCTTTTCCTGGATTACGAAACCTTCGGTGAGCATCAGTGGCGGGAAACGGGCATCTTCGAGTTTCTCAAGATTTTTCCCCGGGAAATTTTCAAGCACCCCGATTTCATTTTCCAGACTCCGTCGGAGGCGGCTAAACGCTACGATCCCGTAGCCCAACTGGATGTGCCGGACTTCACCTCCTGGGCGGATGTGGAGAGGGACTTGACAG
>CAZTLA010000187.1:0-6033 GCA_964614365.1 uncultured Syntrophales bacterium
GATTGGCCGGCGTGTCCCCTGCTCCGAAGCAGGGCCCGCAGAAGGCGCTCCGGATGGCGGCGCCTGATGTCATCAGTTTTTCGATGGCTCCGTTCCTGATCAGCTCCAGAAAAACAGGCTGGCTCGCCGGATAGACGCTCAGGGTAAAATCCCCATTGCCGATGGATTTCCCGTTCATGATTCCCGCCATGGCGGCGATATTGTCAAAAGTACCCCCGGCGCATCCGACTACAACGCCCTGCTCCACCCTGAGCCGCCCGCCGGTGAGCTTGTCGGTCAGACGAAATTCCAGCTTCGGATTCTCCAGTTGCTTATTCCCTTGTGCCTCCACTTCCCGCAGTATCTCGACGGCCCGTTGATTCAGCTCCGCAATCGGCCAGACATTGCTGGGATGAAAAGGCAGGGCAATCATCGGTTCCACCCGGCTTAAGTCCACGGAAACGATCCCGTCGTACCAGCAGACGTCGCCCGGCTCCAACAGGCGATAATCCTCCGGGCGTCCGTGGATCTTGTACCACGATTCCACCTCTGCATCGGTGCGCCAGATCGAGGACAGGCAGGTCGTCTCCGTCGTCATGACGTCAATGCCGTTCCGAAAATCTATCGGCAGATCGGCCACGCCGGGCCCGATGAACTCCATGACCTTGTTCTTTACAAAAGAGCCGGGAAAAGCGGCCCCGATGAGGGCCAGCGCCACATCCTGAGGGCCCACCCCCGGCGCCGGCCGGCCGGCAAGATACACCGCCACTACTTCCGGATAGGCCAGGTCATAGGTTTTCTTCAGGAGCTGCTTGGCGATCTCCGGCCCGCCTTCCCCGATACCCATCGTACCCAGTGCGCCATAGCGGGTATGGCTGTCCGAAGCCAGGATCATCTTTCCGCACCCGGCCATCATCTCCCGCACATACTGATGGATGACCGCCTGGTGGGCCGGCACAAAAATGCCGCCATATTTCCGGGCTGCCGAAAGACCGAAAACGTGGTCGTCCTCGTTGATGGTGCCGCCGACGGCGCAGAGGCTGTTGTGGCAATTGGTGAGGACATAGGGTACGGGAAACTCCGTAAGCCCGCTGGCCCTGGCCGTCTGTATAACCCCGACATAGGTAATGTCATGGGACGCCAGGGAATCGAACCTAAGCTGCAAGTTGCGCAGGTCTCCCGAGTGGTTATGGGCGGCAAGGATTTGATGAGCGATCGTGCCGGCCCGTGCCGTCTCTTTCGCGATCTGCTGCCCCGATAAGGGCGATAAGGGCGCAAGGCCCGCCCCCATCAGGCGTTTATTAATCTCCTCGGGACTCAATTGATCGGCATTCTCCAGCATCAGCTGACCCCGTAATACAAAAGTTCCTTTGTCCGATAATTTTACCATTTAACCAATCTCCTCCCACGGCGTGACTTGTTCGCCTCTTATCTGAGTAAAGCCGTCAATTCGCCTATATGCTTCACTTTCTCGATTTTCCCCACCCGCTCCACGAGCTCTTCCGCCCTATCCTTCGGGATCACCTGCCCGGCCAGGCTCATGAATTTTTTTGCCACCTCGTCGAAGGTCAGCGGATTCTCCGGAGAGCCGCTGGGGGAATCCACCCGCGCCGTGAAGCCCTGTCCCCCGGCCAGGACAATCTCCACTTTGTTGGCGAATTTTTCCGGATAGAGGGCCTCGATCTCCGGGTCAATTGCTATCTCTACCTTTTTCGCCATTTCCAGGATACGGGGATCGGCGATCTTCTCCGGGGTAAATTGTTCGATGAGCGCCCGACCTTCCAGCGCCGCAACGGCGAGACAATACTGCAGGCTCATCTGCGCCTGGAGAACGCTTAAGGGCTCGTAGGGAAAGCCGCATTGCAGATCCACCCCTTTTGCCGTCCGGACAATGATTTTTTCTATATCCGGGGGGTTGATCCGGTGGGCCGTGACGAGCTGGAACAGGCAATCCAGGGCGGAATGGATGCTGCCGCAACAGGCGTAAGGCTTGATCGTCACGTCGCCGCTGAAAAATTTCTCCCCTAACTTTTCCACCGCGAGCGACAGATCCGGATGATCGGAGGTGGCCCGGCAGAATCCTCCGTCCGCTGCTTCCAGTATTTCCGTGGGCCCCTTAAACCCTCTTTTCGCCAGCAAGGCGCCCATAACCCCGCTCTGGCTGGCGCGGCCCCCATGAAACCTCTTGCTCATGGCGCCATCGGCGGTAAAGGCCCAGAGCCCGGCCGATTGCGTGCCGGCCATCCCCAAAGCACTTGCCATGTCGTCTGCATTGATCTGCAGAAGGTTGCCCGCCGCCGCCGCCGCGCCGAAAGTGCCCGTGGTCCCCGTAAGGTGCCACCCCTTCAGGCGCGAAGAAGCGGGTCCCGTGGCCAGGCTGACGCGGATCATCACCTCGTACCCCGCCGCCATGGCCGTAAGAATAGCCTCGCCGTCGGCAGCAAGCGGCTCACCCGCGGCGAGAACTGCCGGGACAACCACCGCCGCGGGATGCACCTTGGCGTTGTGGTAATCGTCAAAATCGAAGCTGTGGATCATCACCCCCAGACCAAGGGCGATATTGGGGCCGGGTCCCTTAAATCCCTCCCGCCAAAGCGTCGCTTCCTCCCTGCCGCCCTGTTCTTTAACAAAGTCATTAACAATCCGGCACCAGGGCAGGGTCAGGCCGAAAAGGCCGCAGCCCAGACCATCGAGGAGGTGTTTTTTTAAATCAGCCGCAAGCAGGGGATCGAGGTCGGCAAATTTTAACCCCGCCGCAAAGGCGGCCAGGCGCCGGGTGACTTTTTCCATCGTTTATCCTTACGTTGCCACATCCTGGAGCATCTTCGGTTTTCTGATTACGGGATAGAGCAGGGAAAAAAGCGCCGCCAGCAGCATGATGGCGCTTAAAGGCCGCTCGATCAGGATCATGGGATTCCCCAGGGAAAGGAGGAGGGAGCGACGCAGGGACAGCTCGGCAAGGTCCCCCAGGACAAGCCCCAGCACCGCCGGCGCAATGGGGTAGCCCTGTTTTACCATGTAATAACCGATGATGCCGAAGCCAAACATCAGATAAAGGTCGTCCATGCTGTTATTCAGGCCGAAGGCGCCCACCACGCAGAGGATCACGATGGCCGCGGAAAACACGGAATAGGGCAGCCTGTTCAACTGGAGGAACAGCCTGATGCCGATGATGGTCAATCCCAGAAGGTAGATGTTGGAAAACAGCATGGCCATAAAAATCCCATAGACGATGTCCGGCCTCTGGCCGAGAAGCAATGGCCCCGGCTGCAAGCCGTGAATCAGAAAAGCGGCAATCAGCATGGCCGTCGTATTGCTTCCCGGGATGCCCAGGGAGAGAAGGACCGTCATGGATCCTCCGGTCGAGGCGTTATTTGCCGCCTCCGTGGCCATAAGGCCGTCAATGGCGCCCTTGCCGAATTTTTCCGGATTTTTTGAGCTTCTGTTCGCTTCCCCATAAGCAAGGAATGAAGCGATGGTTGCCCCGGCGCCGGGCAAGGCGCCGACCAGAGTGCCGATAACGGATGACTTGAGCAGGACGAGCCAGTGTTCCAGGTATTCGGACAACCTGGGCATCTCTTCCCTCATGCCCCGGTAATGAAAGCTCCCCTTGTATTCCTTGAAGGGCTGTTCCGCCTCGATGAGCACTTCCGATATGGCCAACAACCCCACCATGGCCGTGACAAAGTTTATCCCGTCCAAGAGGATGGTGGTGCCGAAGGTGAATCTCTCACCCCCCGTAATGCCGTCCGTGCCGATGGTCGCCAGGAAGATGCCGAAAAGGCAGGAGATGAGGCCCTTCAGGACCGAACCGCCGGAAAGGCCGGAGACAACGCTCAGTCCCAGCATGGTGAGGGCAAAGTATTCCGGCGGCCCGAACTGCAGGGCAATGCGGGCAATAAGCGGCGTGGCCGCCATCATGACCAGCACGCTGAAGATGCCTCCCAGGATGGAGGCGATGAGGAATATCCAGAGGGCGTGGGCGGCGCGCCCCTTCTTCGTAAGCGAATATCCCTCTAAAACCGTGCAGACGGCGGAAGGTTCACCCGGAATGCCGAAAAGAATGGAGGTGATGGACCCGCCCGTTATCCCGCCGCAGTAAGCGGCTACCAGCATGGTAAAGGCCGTGATGGGCGAGATGGCAAGGGTAAAAGGCAAAAGCAGGACGACCCCCATGGAGGTGCTTATCCCCGGCAGGGCGCCGGCAATGATCCCCCATAACCCTCCGAGACATATGGCCAGGATATTCTGGGGAAGAAACATCGCATACGTGGCGGCAAGGTAGTGTTCCCACATTTATGGAATCTCCTCGTGATTAATAGATAAGCCGGCTTATTGCTGCCAGTAACCCCGGTCCCCGTGGGAAGCGTATGCCGATAAGGGTGCCGAAGATGATAATTATTATTGCCGTGAGTACGGGGGGGGCAATAAGCTGGACTATTTTCCTTTTTTCCCCCAAGGCATAGATAAAAGCCGCTATGAAGAAAACGGTGGCAAGAAGAAAGCCGATCCAGGGCATAACGATGATGTAGAGGAGAAGGATACTGCCGCTTACGACATACCTTTTCCGTCCCTCCCGCTCATCGGCCAGGGTTGCGCCATCCGGCGCGGGAGAGGCAGCGGAAAAGGGTGTATGCTTTTCTTTCCAATAAGTGAGGACGTTCCTTATCAATAGAGAGATGCTGAAAAGAGTCGCCAGCGCCAGGGTGAGCATGGGCCAGAACCCTCCGCCCACCTCGCCGAATCTCCTCATCTGGTGTAACTGCGATGAATAAACAAGCATCCCGGAAAAAAAACAGGCAATCATGGCATTGCCCACGATCTCGCTTTTTTTCATAACATCCTCACAGAGCGAAAGTGCGGAGCCCTTGCGGAACTCCGCACTTTTCTCCTTCGATTTATTTTACATACCCCAGATCCTTCAGTACGCCGCTGAAGAAGGTGATTTCGCTTTCCCAGTACTTCCTCGTTTCCGCAGGCCCCAGGTAGCCGGGACGGGCGTAAAGGTGGTTGTCTTCCACAAATTTCTTATAAACAGGGGCATCCAGGGACTTCTTTATTACATCGTGGAGGTATTTCTGACGGTCGGGAGGGGTGCCCTTCTTCACCGCCCAGGCCCTCATCAGCCCCTGGGTGTAATCTATGCCCAGCTCAGTGGTGCAGGGTACATCGGGCAGAGCAGGATGCCTCTTTTCCATGATTACGGCCAGGGCTTTTAATTTGCCCGCCTTGATCAGGGGCACCGTCTCCGCCAGTTCTTCCAGGGATCCGTGGATATGGCCGCCCATTTCGGCTGCCTTGATCTCGGCGCCCGATTCAAAGGGGATGAAGGTGACGTCCACGCCTAATTTCTTAAAAAAGGCAACCGTCTGAATCTCCGACCATCCCCCCGGCGATGTCCCGGCAAATTTCAGGAAACGGGGGTTCTTCTTCCCATAATCAATCAAGTCTTTAAGCGTCTTGAACTTCGAGTCTGCGGGAACAATGACGGCGGTGGTATCCCACTGGATTCTCATGAGGGGGTCAAAATCCTTTAAGATGTGGGACTTGGTCTTGGGCGCCACGGCGTCAATGAGGTGAGAAGTTGTTACCGCCAGCACGGTATAGCCGTCCGCGGGCTGTTGCGCTACGTGGAGCATCCCTTTCGTGGCCCCGCCGCCCGCCATGTTCGTTATCTGCAGAGGAACCTTAAGGAGCGGTTTCAGGCCTTCCGCGACGGCGCGGGCGCAGGTATCGCTGCCTCCGCCCACACCAAAGGGAACATTAATCTCAATCGCCCTTTCCGGAAATTCCGCGGCAGCAAGGGGCCCGCTTCCCAGCACCAAGACGCCGGCCATAAACAATAATGCAACCATCCCTTTCCGACTTTTCATTTTTTGCCCTCCTTTTTGATTGAGTTCACCCGATCAAGGATTCTTCCGTACGTAAGACAACCGCAAACAGCGATTATCACATATAAATAGTGCAATCAAGACTTTTTCACTACCGTAATCCGCCACTGTCACCTCGGACATTAAATTGACGGAAGGGGGTATCTTTTTATCACGATGTTTT
>CAZTLA010000188.1:0-5976 GCA_964614365.1 uncultured Syntrophales bacterium
CCATCTGGAACATCATGGCGATCATCGGGCTCACGGGCTGGATGGGCATCACCCGCCTCGTCCGGGCGGATTTCATTTCCTTAAAGGAACGGGATTTCGTCCTGGCTGTCCGGTCCATTGGCGCAAGCGACGCAAGGATTATCTTCCTCCACATCCTCCCCAACGCCATGGCCTCCGTGCTCGTGGCGGCCACGCTGGGGGTCGCGGGCGCGATCCTCACGGAATCGGCGCTCAGCTTCCTCGGCATCGGCGTCCAGCCGCCCACGCCGAGCTGGGGCAACATCCTTACGGCGGGCAAGGACAACATCGATATCGCCTGGTGGCTCTCCCTCTATCCCGGCCTCGCCATCCTGATCACCGTCCTCGGTTACAACCTGCTGGGCGAGGGCATTCGGGACTCCCTCGATCCGCGCCTCCGATGAATCTAAAAATAGCAGCCCTTGGAATGAAATGCAGAGACTTGTAGAGACCGACAAAAAAGGCTTCCTTGCGGAAGCCCTTGTGTATGGTGGGTCAGGGCAGAATCGAACTGCCGACACTCGGATTTTCAGTCCGATGCTCTACCGACTGAGCTACCGACCCACTGCAATAAAAATGATGGCAAGCTCTATAAGAATATCCCCCTGCTTGTCAAGGTATTTTTTGGCCGAAACGGTCGAGCCGGCCGCTGTCGGGAGTTTCTTCTATCCCGCGCACGACGAAAGTGCCGGCGATTTTGTCGTGCCAGCTTTGCTTTCTTTTGTCAATGAGAACCCAGAGAAAGCCCAAATATAATACCACGCCCGATATGAGCGAGATGAGATACCCGACCCACCTGAGAAAGGCCGTGCCGGGGGTCATTTTTCCACCCCCTACCTTCACGACCCTGATGCGCAACATCATCTTGCCGGGCGTCTGTCCCCCATAGCCGTGGAAATAGGTGAAGTAAATCATGTTGATCAGCCCGATGACGACGCAGTAGGAGGCCGCAAATTCCAGGCTGATATCCATGATGGTAGTGAGTGGAAGCCTCCGGCTGTTCAGGGGGAAGCCGGGCGGCAGAGCTGCAATGCCCGCCAAAAGGATAAACAAGTACACAAAGTAGAGGATTATCCTGTCGATCACGAATGCCACGGCCCTCCGCCAGAAGCCGGCAAAGACAATTTCCGTCATCCCCGCTGTCTCCTTTCCCCTTCGTCCCGGAGATTGCCCCGCTCATATTGAAGTACGGAGAGTATGGCCAGCGCGGCTGTTTCCACCTTCAATACCAGGTTTCCCAGACTTACGGATATAAAATTCCGGGCCGCGGCCCTGTTCACCTCTTCCCCGGTAAATCCCCCCTCCGGTCCCACAACCACGTGAAAATCCCTTGTATCACGGTATTGGTCTTCATGCATGATTTCCCTCAATCCCGTCCCCGCTTCCTGTTCCCAGAGGATTAATTTGAGCGCTTTCTCGCCGGGCTCTTCAAGCAGGTCGTCAAATGGGATGATTTCTCTAATTTCAGGTATCCCGTCGCGCCCGCATTTCCTGGCGGCTTCAAGGGCGATCTTGCGCCATCTCGTCGCTTTTGCCTTCGCCCCGTCGGCGGTTAAGCGGGGGACGGATCTCGATGCCAGAAAGGGGATGATCCTGTCGGCGCCGAGTTCCGTCGCTTTCTGCATGATAAAATCCATCTTGTCCGTTTTGGCCAATCCCTGGAAAAGGGTAACGGTGATGGGCCGCGGCGGGAGTAGGCTTTCCCCGGTGATTTCCACCGTGACGCCGCCGCTCCCAATAGTTCTGACGAGCGCTTCGTATTCCTTTCCCGTCCCGTTAAAAAGACGCAAGGATTCCCCCGCTTTCATCCGCAGTACCGATTTCAGGTAGTGCAGGGTTTCTCCATCCAGTTCGCGGATGGCCCCCTCGTGCATGTTGCCCGCAAGATAGATCCTTGGAGTCGTCAAGAGTGCCTTTCCTCTTTCCTGAGAACATAACAGAGCCATTCCTTTTCCCTGCGCAGTCGGTGCAGGTGGAAGGGCGCCGCAAGAAAGCGCCGTTCCGTTTCTTCCCTGTCCTGTTCCAGGATGCCGGAAATCACCAGGCGGCCGCCGACTTGCAGGAGCGGCAGGAAATCGCCGTGCATGCGTATCAGCGGCCCCGAAGTGATATTCGCCACAATCAGGCTGAATACATCACGGAGCGCAGAGGGTGTTCCTTCCCTGATCTCCAGGCGCTCCGCCACGTTATTGAGTATCGCATTTTCGCGGGCAATTTCCACCGCTTTTCCGTCAATATCGATGCAGACTACCTTATGGGCCCCCAGCTTTGCCGCCGCAATGCCGAGAATGCCCGTGCCGGCGCCCACGTCCAGGACCTTCGTCCCGGCGGCCGGATTGCCGGCAAGGATATCCTCGATGGACTCAAGGCACATCAGGGTGGAAGGGTGCTGGCCGGTGCCGAAGGCCATGCCCGGATCTATTTCGACGATGATATCGCCGTTCCGGGAGACGTGGTTTTCCCAGGTCGGCTTGA
Source organism: uncultured Syntrophales bacterium (assembly GCA_964614365.1). Taxonomy (GTDB): domain Bacteria; phylum Desulfobacterota; class Syntrophia; order Syntrophales; family JACQWR01; genus JACQWR01. The sequence goes on from CAZTLA010000188.1 coordinate 2,494, forward strand.
TCACGATACGCCTGCCCGCCCGGAAAGGCTTGAAATATTTTTTCCACTCTTCACCCCAACCGGGGTCGGTGATCCGGTCCGTTCCGAGCTCAACCGGCTCCATGTCCGGAAACAGTTCCGCAAGGCTCTTTATGTAGTCCGCAATAGACGAGATCCTGCCTTCCGCCCGCATATCATCCGGAATATGCGCCTGGAGCGTCTCCCGCCGGAAGGCTTCCGGATGCACGGCGGGGGACTGCTCCATGAAGGAGGTCACGGGTTCTTCCTGGAAGATGCCCTCCGCCCCGGACTCCTCCAGAAAATTGGACAGGGCATCCGTCAGTTCGGGTGGCGCGCTAATTTTGATTCTGATCCACGTCTCGTTTTTGCCGTTCTGTTGCTGCATGGTTCTCTTCTGACCTTCAAGCGGCTTGACTTTTCATACCCTTAATGGTAGCTCTATGAACCGGTAAGCGCAGGCATTGCAGGGAAGGAAGCGCCCGTGAAATACTACCCCATCTATCTCGATATCGCAAACAAAAGGTGTGTCGTTGTGGGTGGGGGCGAGGTTGCGGAAAGGAAAACACAACGGTTGCTGGAAGGCGGCGCCCGTGTTGTCGTGGTGGGGAAGGCGCTTACGCCGTTCCTGGAACAAAAGAAAAAAGAGGGCGCCATCGAGCATGTGGCCGCGGACTATGAAGAATCGTGCCTTACCGGCGTCTGTCTCGTAATCGGCGCCACGGACAGTGACAAGGTGAACGGGAGGATTTCACAAGACGCAAAGGCGAGAGGAATTCCCGTCAATATCGTGGATGAACCTTCGCAGGGTGATTTCATCGTGCCGTCCCTTTTTCAGCGGGGCGACCTCATGATCACGGTGTCCACCGGCGGCAAGAGTCCGGCCCTGGCAAAAAAACTGAGGAAAGAACTGGAAGATCGCTACGGTCCGGAATACGCCGCCCTCCTGAATATTCTGGGCGATCTGAGGAAAAAGGTCATTGCTGAGGGGCGCTCCTCCGCCGAGAACAAGCTGCTGTTTGAGAGCATGGTCGATTCAGACATTCTCCAGGCGATCAGGAGGGGAAATTGGGGAAGCGCGAGGGAGATCATAAGCGACATTACGGGGCTCCATGTTGAACCAGAAAATCTGCGGGAGAGTCTGAAGGGGCGCCTCCTCATGGAAAACGAGGGGAACGGACAGGAAGGGGAAGGATAATGGATGTTCTGTTTTTCAAGGTGGCCCTTGCCGCCTATCTGGCGACCACCCTCGGATACGTGATTTCTCTCCTGGCAAAAAAAGTGCTCGCAGCGAAGGTCTCCACCTGGCTGTTCTTTTTTGCCTTCGTTATCCATGCGGGTTCCTTCGGGGCGCGGTGCATTCGGACGGGACAAAGCCCGGTGCTCGGCATGCATGATGCCTTGTCTCTTCTGGCCTGGGTGATAACCGGTATTTATCTCGCCTTTCAGTTGAAGACGCATACCCGGATACTGGGAGGCTTCGTTTCCCCGGTGGTTTCCCTGCTGATGATCGTGGCTTCCGTGGGGCTGGGGGGGCAGGTTTCCATGCCGGCCGCGCTGCAGGGAAAGCTTGTGCCGTTTCACGTGTCCATGGCCGTTGCGGGCGAGGCGCTTTTTGTCCTTGCCTCCTGCGCCGGCGCCATGTACCTGATCCAGGACAGCCTGATTAAGCGAAAGAAAGGACGAGGGTTTATCACGCTTCTTCCGTCTCTCAGCGATCTGGACAAGATCAACCGCATTTGCCTGCTCTGGGGATTTCCCCTGCTCACGGGCGGCATCCTGGTGGGATCGATCTGGGCCCGGACGGTATGGGGGAGCAACTGGCAATGGGACCCGAAGCGGATATGGACGATGATGGCCTGGCTCTGTTATGCGTTTTTACTGTATCAGAGACTGGCTACCGGTTGGACGGGGCGTAAGGCCGCCATTTTTTCCGTAATTGCCTTTATTATTTTTCTCGTGTCCTTTGTTTTAACGAACAGGCTCTTTACAACGCTTCACAGTTTTCTTTAGCGGCTTCGTAACATGAATTTGATTTTGATAGGAATGAATCATAAAACCGCGCCGCTGGCGATCAGGGAAAAACTTTCCCTGTCCTGTCTGAACACGGTTGATCCCATCGCGGAGATGATGAATATCCCCCGCGTGAAAGAAGCCATGTACCTTTCCACCTGCAACCGAGTTGAGGTGATGGCCCATACCGCAGGGGGCGATGGGGTTCTGGAGAGCCTGAAGAACTTTATTTTCCACCACGGCAACCTGCCTCCCGAAGAGCTGGCGAGATGTCTTTACGTGTATTTCGACCATGAAGCGGTGCGGCATCTCTTTCGCGTTGCCTCCAGTATCGATTCCCTCGTCATGGGTGAACCCCAGATTTTAGGTCAGGTGAAGGACGCCTACTATCGGTCGGTGGAGCAGAAGGCCACGGGTATTATCTTAAACAAGGTTCTCCACCACGCCTTTCGGGTGGCCAAGCGCGTGCGGACGGAAACGGCGATCGCGGGCAATGCCGTATCCGTGAGCTATGCCGCGGTGCAGTTGGCGAAGAAGATATTCGGAGACCTTGAGGGAAAGGCCGTCCTGCTTGTCGGGGCCGGAGAAATGTCGGAGCTTACTGCGCGACACCTGCTCGGCAGCGGCGTGAGCAGGATCATGATCGCCAACCGGACGCATGCCCGGGCCCTGCAGTTGGCGGAGGAATTCAACGGGACGGCCGTCGAGTTCGAGCGGCTGGGTGAGAGCCTGCGGAACGTGGATATCGTCATCAGTTCCACCGGCGCGCCCGGTTACCTCATTGTCCGGGAAATGGTTGACGCGGTCCTGCACGGTCGGAAAAAGCACCCGCTCTTCCTGATCGATATCGCCGTGCCCCGGGACGTGGACCCGAACGTGGGCGACCTCGATAACGTCTACCTCTACAACGTGGACGACCTCCAGGAGGTGGTGGACGAGAATATGAAAAACCGCCGACAGGAGGCTCAGAAGGCGGCGGCGATCATCGATGAGGAAGTGGAGAAATACCGGGCTTGGCGGAACAGCCTGGCGGCGGTTCCCACCATTGTTTCCCTGCGGGAAAAAACAGAGGGCATTATCAAAGGCGAACTGGAACGCTGCGGCCCGTGGCTGAGAATCCTGAGCGAGAAAGAGAGAAGCAACGTGGAGCTCCTCGCAAATGCCATCGTAAACAAGATTATTCACGACCCCATAATCGGGTTGAAGGAAGAAAGCCAGGACGGCGGCGACACGCCCTATGTGGCGGCGTTCAGGCGGCTTTTTAGGCTGGACAATACGTAGCAGGCTGCGGGGACGACTTTTAAAAGGAGGCGGCATATTAACGGAATATTAAAGATAGGGTCGCGGGGAAGCAAGCTGGCGCTGACCCAGACAAACCAGATTGCAGACCTGATACGGAATCGCCATCCCGGCATGACCGTGGAAGTCATTATCATCAAGACCAGGGGCGACATCATGCAGGACGTCTCCCTC
>CAZTLA010000189.1:0-5914 GCA_964614365.1 uncultured Syntrophales bacterium
TCCCCGGGATTGTCGTCGCGTCAATCATGAGCGCGGCCATCGTGATCGCGGTGATGATCAAACCCGCCTTTGCCCCTCCGATTGTAGGCGTCACCTGGAGGCAACGGTTCTCCGCCCTCAGGCGGGTTTGGGCTTTTGTGGTTCTTGCCCTGAGCATCGTCGGGACGATTTACACGGGCATTGCGACGCCGACGGAATCGGCCGCAATCGGAGCAACCGTTGCCATTTTCATTGCTCTGTTCTATCGGCGGTTGACCCTCCGGACCCTTCATGCGGCCCTCGTGAGCTCCGTTGCGGTCACCGCCATGATCATGTTCATGGTCATCGGAGGAAATACCCTGGCGTTTTTACTCTCCACCATGGGCATTCCCCAATACATCACCGAACTGATCACCTCGCTGCAGGTTTCCCGATGGTCCGTCATGATCCTCATCAATATCGTCTTGATCATCATGGGCTGTCTTCTCGATCCCATGGCAATACTGGTCATTTCCCTTCCCATCCTCTTCCCGATTGTGACAAAGCTTGGCTTTGATCCGATCTGGTTCGGCATCGTGATCACCATTAACGTTGAGATAGGCATGATCACGCCTCCCTTCGGACTGAATCTTTTTATCTTGAACGGCGCCATTAAGGGGATCACGATGAAAGATATTGTGATCGGCAGCCTCCCGTTTGTCCTTCTTCTGATGGTGGGACTGGGCGTCATCATGGTCTTCCCTGATCTTGCCACCTGGCTGCCGGCAAAAATGGGCTTTTAGTACGATTGTGTTAGAGAAAGGAGACAGGGGAATGTTGTATAAAGATGATCCGGCACGCGCCATAAATCGCACCAAGCGGGAAGTTACCACCAGGGGTGCGGTATTTAACATTAACGAAGGCATCGAAATAGAGGACGGCAAGAATTGCGTTACCAGACTGGTGGGCTGGCCGGGCGTGGGCACCCGCATGGTGAGCTTTCACCTGCTGACCCATAAAAAAGGCGGGTCCTATGAAGCGGGCAGCCATCCTGCCTCCGAAGAGAGCATTATTTGCATTCGGGGAAAAGGGGAAATCAATTTTGGCCGGGGCTGGGTAAAGGTTGCGGCGGGCAACGCGATCATCGTGCCGCGGGGATGCGAACATGCGACGCGCAACGATCCGGCTGCCACGGAAGATTTTATCGTCCTGTCTTACAACTGCCCTCCGCCCATGGAGTACTATCAAAAAATCGGTCTGTTTGCCAAAGGGAATTTTGATTGGGGCGCCATCGATGTGGCCCTGCTCAAGACCGCTACCGGCAATGTGCCGAAAGACTGTGTTATGAAGCGCAACGACCTGGGCGGAAACGAACGGGGAGAGCTGAAAGGGGCGGCGGAAGTGGCCCGTTCCGGCGGTGTTTTTAACGTATTCCGGGGAGCCCCGTTCACGGCCAACGGCGGATATATGCAATTTGTCTTATGGCCGGGCGTAGGAGCCACGGTCGGACAGCATACCGCTCATCATGAGCCGGGCAGGGCCTTCGTACCTCATGTCCATCCCATTTCGGAAGATGCCATTTTCATTTTCGACGGCAAAGGCGTCGGTTATCTGGAAAGCCGCTGGATCGAGGTTTCCGAAGGCGATATCATTTACGCCCCGGCCGAAGTACGCCACGGTACGGGCTGCCGGGTGAGCGAGACAAAAACCATGCTCTGCACGGGATGCGCCTTCCCTCCTCAGTTTGATCTCTACGAGAGAGCCGGTTATTTAAAAGACGGGAAGTTCGTGGATTTCCCCATTGAAAATAAATACTCGTGAAGAAAGGAACAGGGAATGATTATTGATGTGCATCATCATTGTTTGCCGCTAAAGGTTTACAGAGAATTTCATGATCCCGCCGCACCGCCCAAAAGGGTTATTATCGACGATAACGACTTTACGTTTGCGCCAAAACTGCATTCGATTGAAACCCATTTACGGGATATGGATTTTGCCGGCGTAGACATGTCCTTGCTGACAATCTCCCAGTACGGGAACCTGGGTTCGCCGGATTTGTGCCGTCGCATCAACGAAGGGTTCGCGGAAATCGTGGCCGGGCGGCCGGACAGGTTTATTGCCCTCGGATGCGTGCCCGCCTATTACCCGGAACAAGCCGTGGAAGAAATCGATTACATCGTAAAAGATCTGAAATTCCCCGCCATCTCCCTCTTAACCTCCCAGGGCGCCGACCTGACCATGAGCACCCGTGAAAAAATGTGGCCGGTCTATAAGAAAATGGCCGAATACAATATCCCTGCTTTCCTCCATCCTCATTTGAAACCCCATGGCATTGAACTGGAATTCACGATCAACCGCAGCATAGGACGGGGGTTCGATGCCACAAAGGCCGCCTTACGAATACTGTATGATGTCTTCAACGAATTCCCCGATTTAAAATTCGTTTTACCTCATTTCGGCGGCGTTCTCCTGGCCATGAAGGGCCGCATTATGAACTTCTATGAACCCCACGAAGACCTGGGCCTCTCTGTTCCCAAAGAAATCGGGTCCATGTCCAGAACTCCGATTGAACTGGATGAGCTGAAGTTCAGGCCCGCTTTCGAAAAGCTCTTCGATAAATTATATATCGACGGCGGAGGTTCGGCCGGATGGGAACCGATCACCAGGATGGCCATGATGACCGTAAAGCATGATCATTTGATGTGGGGGACGGATTATCCGTACGAAATCCATGCCGGGCGCGATCTGAAGTATTATATCGACAGCGTTATGAACCTCGACATCTCCGACAAAGATAAAAAGGGCTTCCTGGGCGACAATGTAGCCAGACTTCTGAAGATTAAGAAATGACACAAAAGAATGGCGCCAATCACATATCCCTTGTTGCCGCAGCAGCAGGGTAACACAGTACCGTTCTTCTCTTTATGAGGGGAGGAAGTGATTTGAAGCAGACATCTTCCAAAGACCTGTTGGAGCAATTGAGCAACGCGTCCGGGACGCCCGGCAATGAGGAAGAGGTGCGGGCGATCGTCCGGCAACATCTGGACGGCTTGGTCGAATTTTCTCATGACGGGCTGGGCAGCCTGGTTTGCCGCAAGCAGGGCGGCAACGCGTCGCCCCTCGTGATGCTGGCCGGGCACATGGATGAAACAGGATTCATCGTGCGGTATCTTACGAATGAGGGATTCGTCAAATTTCATCCCCTGGGCAGTTGGTGGGAACATACGCTGCTTGCTCAGCAGGTGACGATCAAGACCGTCAAAGGCGACGTCCCGGGCATCATCGGCGCGAAACCCGTCCACCATCTCAAGGAAGGGGAACGGAAGAACGTGCTGGACGTGGAAGCCATGTTCATCGATGTGGGGGCCGGCAGTAAACGGGAAGCGATGGAGGAATTCGGCATTTCGCCGGGCGACCATATCGTTCCGCGAACCGTTTTCACGACTCTCCGCAATCCCCGTTTCGTGAGCGGGAAAGCCTTCGACGACCGCGTCGGGGTCGCGCTGTTCGTGGATGCGCTGAGAGCCCTCGGCACGGCGAAACACCCAAACACGATCTGCGGCGTCGGCACGGTACAGGAGGAGGTCGGCACACGCGGTGCGGGAACCGCCGCCCATCAGGTAAGCCCGGATGTTGCCATTGTGTTGGAAGGTTCGCCGGCCGATGATCTGCCGGGCTCAAAGGCCGACGAGGCGCAGGGCGTTCTCGGGAAAGGCCCGCAAATCCGTCTCTTTGACCCTACAATGATCACGAACCGGAAGTTCTCCCAATTTGTCGTCGAAACGGCCCAGGCCTGCCGCCTTCCCTACCAGGTCGCCGTCCGCATCAGCGGAGGAACCGATGCCAGACCGATCCACCTGCATCGCACGGGCGTTCCTACCATTGTTCTCGGCGTTCCCGTACGGTACGCGCACAGCCACGTGGGTGTTTTGAGCCTCGACGATTACGAACATACTCTGCAACTTCTGCGCGAACTCATCAAACGACTGGGTGCGAAGACGGTGGCGGCATTTACGAAGTTTTGACACGTGGCAAAGGGAGGAATGAAGGGATTTTATGAATCCGATCGCCTCACCGCCCGTCGATCTTGTATATCACTCCCGCCTTATCATCAGAGACATACAAACTGCCACCTTTGTCAAAGGCCACATCCACCGGCCTTCCCAATGCCCCGTTCCCTTGCAAAAAACCGCTCAGGAAGTCTTCACTGCCCGTGATGGCATTGCCCTTGACCATAAGCCGCACCACCTTGTAACCGCTCGACGTTGACCTGTTCCACGAGCCGTGATAGGCAACCAGCAAATCTCCCCGCCAGTCTTTGGGGAATTGGGGAGAATCAATAAATGCGAGACCCAAAGGCGCTGCATGGGCCTGGTATTCAAAAATCGGCGCTTCCGTGTCGGCGCAGGGATCGAGCAAATACCTGTTCTTATCGAAGTCAGTATCATGGATCTTGTTGCCATAGCAGATCGGCCAGCCGTAATTTTTCCCCTCGCGGATGATATTGATTTCCTCCGGCGGCAGGTCGTCACCGAGGAAATCGCGTCCCATGTCGCCGGCCCACACCTCGTCGGTGTCTGGATTGACTGCCAAGAACACGCTGTTCCTGAGCCCTTTGGCGAAGAGCCGCGGATTTTCACCATCCTTGTTGGACGTGATCACCGCCGCCAGCCACTCCTGCTTCTCGTAGCACACGTTACAGGTTGATCCCAGAGACACGAACAGTTGCCCGCGTCTATTAAACACGAGGGCACGGGTCACGTGATTGCCGCCCCGCGGCAGTTGAAACAGCACCTTGTCGCGCGTTGCACTCAGCGTTGCATCATTCCAGATGTACCGCACCACCTGGGTTTCCTCGGCCACAAACAACGTTCCTTCATAAAACGCCAACCCATGAGGCTTCTTCAGGCCAGCCAGAATCACCTTTACCCTATCCGCCCTGCCGTCGCCGTTCTTATCGGGGAGCGCCAGGATGCTGCCTTTTCCGGGGATAGAAACAAGAAGGGTGCCCTGTGGCGAGAACTCCAGATCACGCGGCCCGCCCAGATTTTTGGCGAAAATGTTGAGGCTAAATCCGGGCGGCAACTGCAAAGGTATTTGCAGTGTCTCACCGGTTTGCGGTTGCAGTGAACCGGCAGGTGATGTTTTGATGCGTTGCGATTGATCTTCGATGATCTCGGCAATAGTTATCGAGGCCGGAAGCAAGACCGGCCGCATATCGCCCACGTACCGGCCCATATGCCGATAGATGAGAAATAATGATCCGATAAGAAAAGTTGATATAGCAATAACGGCAACCAGCTTGGTTTTACGCTTTGAAACCGCCTTTTGAATGCGTTTATCAGAGGTGGCCGATGTCATGAGCCTATTGCACCTCCCCTTGATTGGAGGAAACCGCCTTGCCGGTTTGAACGTACGGAGAAAGAAAAATGATGATGGTTTCTATGGCTAACGCGAAAATCAACTGCCACTATAACGAGTTGGTGGATTGATCGGTTCGATTAGACCAGAATTCGTCAAAAAAGATGTTTATCCCGTCCTTTACCTTGTCATAGTAGATGATTTGCACCCCGATGCTTTCCGGTAACATCTGTTTCGATTCATACGTCTGCGGTTTGATGCTGACGGGATTGTCGCCAATATAGCCGTCGATCCCCTTTGCTTCTTCTTCAGGATCAGACGTCCTGTAAGATTTTCCCGTATGTGCGGCAACACGTTTCAGAATCGCCTCCTGAAATTTCAGGCCGACAAATGTTTTTACGATAACCAGGTCTTTGACCCATGCTCTGATCATTTCTTCATCTATCTTGGTAATGACCTGTTTGAAGTTTTCGATCATCTGCATGATTTTGGTTTTCGCTTTTTCGATCGCTTCGGGATGGCTGCTCAAATACCACTTTTCCCATTCTTCCAGCTTTCTGCCCCGGAATTCCTGGATCAATTCACTCATCTGACC
>CAZTLA010000190.1:0-5912 GCA_964614365.1 uncultured Syntrophales bacterium
TCTTCGCGACCGCTTCCTCGATGGAGTACTTGGTCTGGTGGGTGGGCGGACTGGGTAGGCTGACGCCTGACGGCACACCACGGATGGCGGCAATCAGCTTGTTCACTTTGTGCCACATGAGCAGGCCGCCGTCTCCCGGTTTTGCCCCCTGGCCGTATTTGATCTCGATGGCGCAGGGGTCTTCCTTCATATGGGGAAGGGCGTGGATGATCTCGTCCCAGCCGAAGTAGCCGCTGGCGATCTGCAGGATGACATATTTCAGGAAGCGGGAACGCAGCAATCTCGGCGGACACCCGCCTTCTCCCGTGCAGATGCGCACCGGCAGTCCCTTTTCCTCGTTCAGGTAGGCCACTCCCATCTGCAAACCTTCCCACATGGTCGGGGAAAGGGCGCCGAAGGACATGCTGCCCACAATGAGCGGATAGATTTCGCGCACCGGCGGGATCCAGCCGTTTTCCCGTGCCGCCTTCACGATCTCCTCGGGCGGCAGGATCCGTCCCAGCAGCGTCCGTAATTCGAACTCGTGGCGGCCCGCGTCGAGCGCGGGATCGGTAAGCATGGAAATGCGCACGAACTTGATCTCATCGAGCAAGCTCCGCGGGTCGTTGCGGCGTCCGCCGCGCCGCCGCGGTTCGCCGCCCAGGTTGATATGCATCCGCAACTTGTCCGGCTCGTCGTTGTGGACGGGCATGATGGCGTGATTGGGACAGACGAGGTCGCACATCCCGCAGCCGATGCAGGCGTAGGCCGGCTCGGTGCGCTGGCGAATGCCGTGATAGACGCCGAAGACGTTGCCCGGTTTTTCCGTAAGTCCCATGCCGACCTGGACTACGCGCTTCCGGTGCACACCGAGTTCAATGGCCTGCACGGGACAGACCGCCGTACAGCGACCGCAGAGGGTGCACTTTTCCTTGCTCCAGAGAAGCTGCCAGGGCAGATCTTTGGTGGATAATGTAGATGGGGCAAGTTTTCCCATTGATTCCATTTTTCTATCTCCTGACGCTCCGGTCCCACAAAAACGGTGTCGTATTTCATCGGCTGGAAGTCCCGGCTTTTGTCCCGTCCGGGAATGGCCGCGTCCAGGCCGCACATCTCCGAAGAGAAGGCAAACATGCCCGCCGTGCCGCCCGCCACGCCGGGGCGCAGCTTCTTGCTGTCCTGCGCCATGAAGAGTGTTTTGTCGGGAAGACACCCGATTATGCAGTTGGGGCCGTCAATGATCAGCGGCCGGCAGCTCTGCTTGATGAGCCGCAACTGCCTGCCGTTGGGATGACGTTCCAGCTCACCATCCGTGAGCGGGGTGATGATATGCTTGTACATTTCCAAACCCATGCCGAGCGTGCGGCGCGTATAGTGGAGGATATGGGTAAACACCTCCGAGTCGGACTGGTAGCCCGTATAGCCGGGGTTTCTGCGCGACGTGAGAAACTCGCGAATCGGCACAAAAGCCGTGTTTTCTCCGTTCGTCATCGTGGCGATCCCCTGGATAAAGAAGGGATGGCAGGCATAGATATCTATGGCGTAGTTGGTGTTCTGCCGTCCCTGAGAAAGAATGGTGCGCGCCCGGAGGTCTGCCCGCTCAAGTCCCAGGTACTCCGCGATGGCCATGGGGTCTCCCACCTCCTTGATCATGATCACGTCCGGCCAGAAGCTGAACACTTTTGTCGAGCTGTCCGCCTCTCCCATCGCTCTCAACGTGAGCCGGCACGTCATCAGGCGGTATTCGCGCTCGGCGGCGTTTAGCTCCTCCCAGCCGGGCGGATAATCGTAGACGCGTATCACGTAGTTGTCGCGCTTGGGCGTCCCTGCGGGAGGTTCATGGGTGGGACGGATCAGAAGCTCGTATTTCACCATAAAATCAAGGTCCATCATGGTGCGGTCCAGCGCCTTGAGCCCCTCGTGGGAAAAGATGCCGGACAGGATGGGCTTGCCTTTGAAACGCCCAAAATCACCGCCCAGATCGGTCAGGAAGAGTCCCACGCCTGACCCGTCGTGACCTTCCTTCATCACGTTGAGGGCGTTGACGGCCACTATGGGAGAGAGGGCCTCATTGCTGGTGACGGCAAACAAACGGCACATAATTCTGTATCCTTTATTTTATAGGGTAGGGAAGGTTTCAAACCCTTCCCTTGCTGCCAGAATTATGCCAGCGCCGTTTTTTCCTCTAAGACAGCAAGTAACCCGGTTCTTCCGCCCCGGCGGATGTTATTCTATCATCTTGTAATCGTTATTGGTAAATGCCACTTACGATATCTCTGCGAAAGAGATAAATTGCATCAGGAACGGGACACAGGCAAATCAGGCCGGACTGTTTTACGGTAAAAACAAGAACAGAAATGTATCATTTGCAGATTGAAAGAACAGAAATGTATCATTTTCGCCGGTATTTTACGGGCATCCTTGATGTCCCCTCTACCGCTTACGTATTTTCCGGCAACATGATTATCGTGATTTCACCCACGAATGCAATTGCAGATTGCTCTCCCCCGGCTTGCACTGCGGGGCAAACGAGTGAATCTTCAATATACACGAGTCCACGTGTCAGAGCGGCGTTCCTGTCTGCTCCCAGACGTGTGCGGAGGTTGCTCTCCGGTTCATTTCCCTATTCGCTTGACGGTAAGGCGGCGGGACGATGTCCGGCGATGAAGGACTTCATCGGATTGGATGACATGTGGGGTCAAATCCACACTATCTGCCGTATCCTGTTACCCTCTGAGCCATTTTTCCAGGGGCAAGACCGGATCGACAAACGTCATACCGCTTACATAGTCAAAAAAACCCCAGAGGATGCCCCAGCAGGTGACGGCGAGCAGCAAAGCCACCCACCATCGCGAGCCTTGCCGGAACGAATATAAGAAACACCAGAGGGGGATGGTGATATATAAGCCGAGGAGCCAGATGCCGATGACGCAGCCTATCAACCAGAGCCAAATATCGAGCGCTTGCAGCGGGGCCTTGGTCAGCTCCTGGTCTTCCGTCAGCTCAATATCCATGCCGGAGGAGACCGCCTCGTGTTGCGGTCTGAGCTCCATAAAGAACTGGATGACGGTAAGGAGCCAGCAGAGCGAACCGATGGTGAGCACCAGAATTGATGCCCGCAGAGGCCAGTTAAATGCCTCCAGGACGCCAAAACCAAGAACCACAATAATCAACAGCGTAAAGAAGGACCGCGGTCTGAATCTCATGCTATTTTCCCTCCCCTTCTACGCCCGCCTCTCTCAGCGCTTCAATTTCTGCTAAATGTTGTCGTTTTTGGAACATGGGCAGCAGGACGGCGGTGCTGATAATGAGCAAAATAAGAACGATAACGCCCGGGCGGTACATCCATGCCCACCCATACCGTGCCGTGGACAGCCAGAGGTACTTCTCCATGGGTTCGCCTAAAACGAGGCCGAGCAGGAGCGGCGCCCTGGGCCATTTGAGCTGCTTCATAAAGAAGCCGAGACAGGTGAAGATCAGGAGCAAATAAAGATCGGTCATGGCGTTGTTGGCTGTGTAGGCGCCCAGCAGACACAGGACGGCGATGACGGGCACCATTACGCGGCTTGGCCATAAGGTCATCTTGGCGATTGGGTCGGCCAGAGCCAGGGCGCCCGCGCCGCCGATGATGTTGGCGATCGTTAATGTCCAGATAACGGAGAAGGTAAACGGAAGATCCTTCGTCAACATCGCCGGTCCCGGCTGAATGCCCACAGCGGTGAACGCAACGAGTATGAGGGCAACGGTGGTGCCCGTCGGAATGCCAAAGGCAAGGGCGGTTACATACTGGCCTGCGTCCACCGAGTTGTTGCCGGCCTCCGGGGCTATGACTCCCCGTATATCCCCTCTGCCGAATGTGCCTTTTTTCTCTGTCTGAACGGCATGGCCGTAACATATCCAGGCTACGGTAGGTCCGCCGAGTCCCGGAATTACGCCGAACACTGCTCCAATGGCGGACGTGCGTACCAGCAGCCACCAATGCTTGAAGCAGTCCATCACGCCGTCCATCATCCCCTTGCCCATTTTGGGGATGTCCCCGGCAATGCTTGTTCCCGACATAGCCAGGGCGATGACCTCCGGCATGGCATAGACGCCCATGGTCACCAGAATCAGGTCAATGCCCTCCCAGAGAAAGGTTTGGCCAAAGACCCATCTCTCCGCGCCGGACTTGTCATCCAGACCTATCATCATCAGCATGATGCCGATGCCGGCGGAAATAAATCCCTTGAGCTTGGCTTTGCCGCTGAGTATGGCCACCATGCTTACACCCCATAAGGTGAGCATAAAGAATTCAGGGGAGCCCATGGCAAGGACGATGGGACGGAGAATCGGCAGCACTGCCGTCAGCATAATTGCCCCGACAACACCGCCCAAAACCGAGCTCCACACCGCAGCGCCGGTCGCTCTGGCGCCCTCTCCCTTCTTTGAGAGCGGAAATCCATCGAGTATCGTGGCAACGGATGCGCTGCTGCCGGGGATGCCGATGAGTGATGAGGTAAGGCCGCTCGCGGTGTTTGCGACGGCGTGTATGCTGACCATTAAGGCAATGGCGGAGGGGGCGGGCAAGGTCATAGCAAAGGGCAGGCACATGGCTATGAGGGCCGGGCTGCCGATGCCCGGCAGGATTGCCACAACGGTTGACAAAATAATCCCCACCACCATAACAAACATAGGCATCGGTTGCAGGACCATGAGCAAACCTTGTAGAGATGCTTCCCACATATATCGTATCCTCCTCCTTAGTGTCCCCATCGGGGATGATTGAACCTCTTCGCTTTCAGGAGAAGAGAGGTTTATTTTTTCGTTGCAACGAGGCCGAACTTCATCTGCAGGTTCCTGCCAAAATCAAGGGCTGCCGGCGGCACCGTCAGTATCTCTTTCAGAATATCCGTCGTTTCCTGACCAACACCCACCTCATAAACATCCGAGACCATGCGTTTCACCCGTTCGTCAAACTGGGGGTCCTTGGCGATCTTGGCAAAGGCGTCGACAAGTATGGACGTGTACTGCTTCGGTGTATTGCGCGGCGCCACCAGGAATTTATCCACGTCGCCGGCGCCAATCCAGGCCATATAGGCCTGCCAGGCAATCCCCGTGGGTTTTTTCGCGCCGAGCACTTCCACAAACGTCGGCACGTCGGAAAAATCTCTTCGACGGATAAATTTTCCGCTTTTGAAAATTCCTCCCTGGGAGATTGCACTGGCCAAACCCTCCTCCACCATGCGCCTGATGATGAAGCCGTTCGTCGTGCCGAACATATCTATTTCGCCACGCCGAAACGCCAGCTCCATATCGCTGGTACCGCTATAGCCGGGGATCCAGCGGACATTCCAGCCGAGGAATTCCCTGCCCCAGAGCGCCATCCCCATCCAGGTTTCCTCGCCTTCCTTGGTGCCGCATACCACCGGCTCGGCTTTTGGATCATACAAGCGCTTGAGGGCTTCTTTGCGGACCAAAATGAGATTGGTCCCGCGGTTCACATTGCCGATGTGGACATATTTTGTCAGGTCGTATTTTACAATGTCGCGGCTTCTCAACTGGAGGCTGATGGGAGATGAGGAATTCATCATCAGGTGCAGTCCATCCGGCACTCCGTTGAGATAAAAGATATTATTGGCGATGACGCCTCCCGCACCCGGCTGGGCGCGCACCACAATAGTGGGTTTTCCGGGTATATACTTGGGGTAAAAGAACGCGACGATGCGCGCCATGGTGTCGGTGCCGCCGCCCACGCGGGACTCGCCCATGATTTCGATCGTCTTCCCTTCGTAGTACGGCGCCGCGTGTCCCGGCGCCGCCGTGAGGGACAATCCGGTAACCACCAAAAAGATCGACAAATTACCTGAGAATTTCTTCATTTTCCCCTCCTTTGCTTCCGTTTCGTATTGTCAAAACTTTTTTGTCTCTTAGGAAAAAATACCTTTACTTTTAGT
>CAZTLA010000191.1:0-5841 GCA_964614365.1 uncultured Syntrophales bacterium
AGGTATCCTGGTTCGAGCGCTGGTACTTGGCCAAATTGTAAATATCCACGCCCGCATCGAGACCGTCCTTCTTGGCGTCACACTTGATGACGATCCGCTCGGCATCCACGTTTTCCACCATGCCCGCCCGTTTGGCGACGATAACAGCTCCCGAATCCCGCGCCACGACCGATTCCATCCCGGTACCCACAACGGGGATCTCCGGCTTCATGAGCGGGACCGCCTGCCTCTGCATGTTGGAACCCATGAGGGCGCGGTTGGCGTCATCGTGTTCGAGAAAGGGAATCAAGGTGGCCGCCACGCTGACGAGCTGGTTGGGGGACACGTCCATCATATTCACCTCGGTCGGCATGACGGTAAGGAAGTCGCCGCCCCGTCGTGCGGAAATGAGGGATTCCGTGAATTTCCCGCTCGCATCGAGCGGCCGGTCGGCCTGAGCAATGATCTTGTTCTCTTCCTCGATAGCGGTCAGGAAGCGCACCTCGTCCAAAACCCTGCCCTTTTCCACGACCCGGTACGGGGTTTCTATAAAACCGAATTCGTTCACCCGCGCGTACGTGCTCAGGGAGACAATAAGGCCGATATTGGGACCTTCCGGCGTCTCCACGGGACAGATACGTCCGTAATGCGTTGGATGCACGTCGCGGACCTCAAAACCCGCCCGCTCCCGGGTGAGTCCTCCGGGCCCCAGTGCAGATAACCTGCGCTTGTGCGTAATCTCGGAGAGGGGATTGGTCTGGTCCATAAACTGCGAAAGTTGGCTGCTGCCAAAAAATTCATTGACCACCGCCGAAACGGGCTTGGCGTTCACCAGGTCATGGGGCATCATCGTTTCGATATCCTGCAGACTCATCTTTTCCTTGATGGCCCGTTCCATCCTCACCAACCCTATGCGGTACTGGTTTTCGATCAACTCGCCTACGGACCGTACGCGCCGGTTGCCCAGATGATCGATGTCATCGACCGTACATTCCCCCACTCCGTTTTTCAGATCAATCAGGTATTTGACGGCTGCCATGATATCCTCGTTTCGCAAAACCGTCACGTCGGTGGAAACATCAAGGCGCAATTTATAATTCATCTTTGCTCTCCCCACATCGGAGAGATCGTAACTTTCCGGTTCGAAAAACAGACTGCTGAAGAACTTCCGGGCCGTCTCGGGCGTGGGAGGATTGCTGGGCCGAAGCCTTCGGTATATCTCCATGATGGCTTCCTCCGCGTTTTCAATCCGGTCAATGAGGAGCGTTTCCCGGATGGATGCGTTGGACCGGTCTTCCTCAACCTGGATGAATTGAAAATCCTGAATCCCTTTTCCCCGCATGAGCTCCAGGCCTTCAGCGGTCAGCTCATCGTTGCATTTTAAAAGCACATCCCCGCTCTTCGGATCCTTGATATCCGAAGAGAGAATTTTTCCGACGATATCGTCCTCGCCGGCACGTATGCGTCTGATACCGGCATCGTTCATCCGCTTCAGCATGACCTTGGTGATTTTTCTTCCCTTTTTGCCGATGGCTTCGCCGGTTTTCGGGTCCTTAATATCCTCGGGCGCCTTTTCACCGACCAGAGAGTCACCCACAGCCATAGAGAGCCGGTCCTCCTCCAAAAACACCCGCCCGATGTTATAGAAGAATCCCAGGATATGCTCCGCAGAATTTCCCATGGCCTTGAGAAGGATCGTCACCGGCATCTTCCTGCGCCTGTCGATTCTCACGTACAGAAGGTCCTTGGAATCGAATTCAAGATCCAGCCAGGACCCCCTGATGGGGATGATCCTGGCCGAATAGATCAGCTTTCCGCTGGTAACCGTCTTTCCCTTGTCATGATCGAAAAAGATGCCCGGCGAGCGGTGGAGCTGGCTGACGATCACCCGCTCCGTACCGTTTACGATGAACGTCCCGTTGTCCGTCATCAGGGGGATCTCACCGAAGTATATCTCCTGTTCCTTGATATCCCGGATCGACTTGTGCTCGGGGTCTCCTGCCCGATCCACATCAAAGACAACGAGCCGCACCACGATTTTCAACGGCGCGGCGTAGGTCATCCCCTTCTGAAGACATTCCTTTACATCGTATCTGACGTCTCCGATTTTGTAGCTGACAAATTCCAGGGAACATTTCCCGCTGAAATCG
The DNA here is from genome assembly GCA_964614365.1 of uncultured Syntrophales bacterium. Taxonomy (GTDB): domain Bacteria; phylum Desulfobacterota; class Syntrophia; order Syntrophales; family JACQWR01; genus JACQWR01. The sequence continues at coordinate 2,130 of CAZTLA010000191.1, forward strand.
GAAATGGGAAACACGCTCTTGAAAGCGCCCTGAAGCCCGAAGTTGCTCCTCTGGCCAAGGTTCCGATCTCTCTGGAGGAATTTCTCGTACGATCTGATCTGGATGTCGATAAGATTAGGAATATCCAATATCTTTTTTATGTGGCCAAAATATTTCCTGAATTCGCCCATAGCATCCTTTCGGCTTTGAGCTGACAGCGGTTAAGCCAAACCAAGGTTTCGCATACCCGTATGCAGTGTTTTTTCGTTAAGACCGGCAACCGCCGGTCCGGTTCACTTTATTTCTACCACGCCGCCGGCTTCCTCAATCTTTTTCTTGATGTCCGAGGCCTCTTCTTTCGAAATGGCTTCCTTTACGGGCTTGGGCACACCGTCAACCAGGTCTTTGGCTTCCTTGAGCCCCAATCCCGTCAAAGCCCTTACCACTTTGATAACCTGAATCTTCTGATCGCCGAATCCGGTCAGGATCGCGTCAAATTCAGTTTTTTCTTCCACCGGCGCCGCCTGCTGCTGAGCCCCGCCGCCTACCGCGGCTACCGCAACGGGAGCGGCTGCAGACACGCCGAATTTTTCTTCCAGTTCCTTGACCAGTTCCGAAAGTTCAAGAACCGTCATCCCTTCGATAAACTTTACCACGTCTTCTTTCGTAATAGTTGCCATTGTTCCCTTTCCTTCCTGTATGTTTTAGTTTCCCGATTCTTTTTTCGTCTTGAGCGCCTCAAGAACCTGTACCAAACTTCTCGGAACCGCGCTCAGCACATTCACCAGCGATGCCTGCGTACCAACCAGGACAGACAGGAGTTTCCCGATCAGGACATCCCTGCCCGGCAATTCCGCCAGTTGGGTAAGCTGCTCCCTGGTCAGCAATTTGCCGTTTAACATGCCGGCTTTGATTTCCAGTTCGGCGTTCTTTTTGGCAAATTCCACAAGAATCTTTGTTGACGCTACAACGTCGCCAGAGTTCAGGGCAACTGCCAAGGGACCCTTAAAATGATCCTGCAATACATTGAGGTCGGTCTCCTTCGAGGCAATACCTAAAAGGGTGTTTTTAACGACCCGCAGTTCCGTATCGGATTTGCGCAGGGCATTTCTCAGGGATGTCATCTTTTCCACGTTCATACCACTGTAATTGGTAAGAACGGCCAGCTTGACCCCCTTCAGTTTTTCGTGAAGCTCAACGGCGACCCGCTCTTTAGTTCTCCGATCCAATTATTTACGCCTCCTTTCCTTTCTGATCTCGGTCTGAAGCCTAAAATATTTTTCCCAGCATTCTGTCGGAAATCAGAGAACGTCAGCGACATACAGGACAAAAACGGCAATAAAGCATTCTGGAAACAACGCTTATTTGTCTCGGCAGGCCGATTTGCTCGTTTAAACCGCTGTACCCGCTGTCTTAGACTCCTATTCAAACGCTCCTCAAATCAAGGGGATCCACCTTCACCCCCGGTCCCATGGTGGAAGACAACGATACGCTTCTCAGATAAGCGCCCTTGCTCGATGAAGGCTTCAGCTTTACAATGGCTTCCACCACGGCAGTGACGTTATCCACCAACTTGTCCGAACCGAACGAGACCTTTCCCACGGGACTGTGTACGATTCCCGCCTTTTCCACCCGGAACTCCACTTTGCCGGACTTAAGTTCCCGAACGGCGTTCGCCACGTCGAACGTGACGGTACCGACTTTCGGATTGGGCATCAAGCCCCGAGGACCCAGTATTTTACCCAACTTTCCCACGCTGCCCATCATATCGGGGGTGGCCACCACCCGGTCAAATTCCAGCCACCCGCCTTTTATCTTTTCAACAACATCATCGGAACCGGTTACATCCGCCCCCGCATCCAGGGCCTCCTTTTCCTTTTCCCCCTTGGCAAACACCAGCACCCGCACCGATTTCCCGAGACCGTGGGGGAGCACTACGCTTCCTCTCACCATCTGATCCGCATGGGCGGGATTGACTCCCAGCCGGATTGCCGCGTCCACCGTTTCGTCAAACTTTACCCGAGCACTCCTTACAACCAGCTCTACGGCTTCCCGCAGGCTGTAGCGTTTCACCGGGTCTACCGTTTTCTTCGCCTCTACAATACGCTTGCCTTTATTGGACATGATAAAACCTCAACAATTCTATCCCGCTATTTCAATCCCCATAGACCTTGCCGTACCCTCAACGATGCGCACGGCCCCTTCCACGTTGACGGCGTTTAAATCCTTAAACTTCAATTCGGCGATTTCCTTCACCTGCGCGGACGTTACGGAGCCAACCTTTACCCGCTTGGGATCACCGGAACCCTTCGCAATCTTGGCCGCCTTTTTCAGCAGAACCGATGCGGGCTGCGTTTTCGTAATAAACGTGAACGACCGGTCGGCATATACCGTGATGACCACAGGAATAACCGTGCCCTCCTGGCTCTGGGTGAGTGCATTGTACGCCTTGCAGAATTCCATGATGTTGACCCCGTGCTGGCCCAGTGCCGGGCCGATCGGAGGCGAAGGGGTCGCCTTACCCGCGTTGATCTGAAGTTTAATATTCGCTATAACCTTTTTTGCCATAATGATCGCTCCGTGCTATGTAAAGCTTATTGTGTTTCGTTTTTCTTAATTCTGCGTAACCTGTATAAAATCCAGTTCCACCGGAGTCTGCCTGCCGAAGATGCTGACGATGACCCTGAGTTTACCCTTCTCGGCCTTCACTTCGTCGATAACCCCGTCAAAATTCGTAAAAGGACCATCAATAATCCGTACATGATCGCCAACCTCAAACTTGAACTTGGGTTTTGGTTTGAGGGTGCCTTCGTCGATCCTGGTTTTCAGGAGTTCCACGTCCTTGTCCGATATGGGAGAGGGTTTTTCCTTGCTCCCGATAAAACCGGTTACCTTGGGAGTATTCTTGACGATATGCCAGGTATCATCATTCATTTCCATCCGCACAAGGATATATCCGGGAAAGAATTTCCTCTTCGAGGTCTTCTTTTCACCGGAAACGAGTTCAACAACATCTTCTTCCGGTATGAGAATGTCGGAAAAATACTGTTGCTTATCTGCGGCGTCTATCCTTTCCTGCAGGGAAAGCTTAACCTTGTTTTCAAAACCGGAATACGTATGAACCACGTACCACTTGAAGGCCATATAAGTTAACCCAATACCAGTTTTATAATCTTGGCAAGACCAAAATCAACCATCCCCAGAAACAGGGATAGGATGACCACAACGATGATTACCACAGAGGTGGAAGCAAGGGCCTGTTTCCGTGTCGGCCAGGCAACTTTTTTCAGTTCGTTCCGTGCCTCCACCAGAAACTGTTTCGCCTTTCCCGCCGTCAATTTTAAGCTATCCATCCACCACACCCATGCAAATCAGTAAATAAATGGCAGGCCAGGAGGGACTTGAACCCCCAGCATCCGGATTTGGAGTCCGGCGCTCTATCCATTAGAGCTACTGGCCTGTCCGGTGCATTGCTCTCAAACCCCACAGAAATGGGATTACTTCGTTTCCCGGTGTACTTTGTGGGACCGACAGAACTTGCAGTATTTTTTCAGCTCGAGACGATTCTGCATGGTCCTTTTGTTCTTTGTCGTCGTGTAATTTCTCTGTTTACATTCCGTACACGCCAGGGTAATAATGTTCCTCATGATCTCCCTACTCTTTTTCCATGACTCTTCACGATGGAGCCCACGACCAGGATTGAACTGGTGACCTCATCCTTACCAAGGATGTG
>CAZTLA010000192.1:0-5820 GCA_964614365.1 uncultured Syntrophales bacterium
AAATACAAAGATATGGCGGGATACATCCAACACCACCTGAAGATCGCCGGCGGCAAAGAGCAACTGTTCTGTGATGAAGCCATCCTCGCCATCCACCAAGGCTCCGGCGGCCTCCTCGGAAGGGCCAACCTCCTGGCCAAAGGCGCACTTGTCGCCGCGGCAAATGAAAAATGCCAACTCGTTTCACCGGAACACGTCAGAATAGCGGCCACCGAAATCATGTGAAAAGAACAACCCCAAAACACCGGAAGGGTAACTACCATCCCTTCCGGTAAACCTTTATTGCAAAACATCAAACGATTGTAAGAATATCGAGTCAATTTAATGTGCGACGTTACATCCTGTAGCATCTCCGTCCGTCTCATCTGTCACCTCCAACGGTGACCATATCAAACCGGACAGATTGTGTGCTACAATACCGGACATATCATTTGCTCCTGACAATCGGAAGAAAAATCTTGACAGGCGGGACGGGATTTGTTATACATGAATCGCCGCTTGGATCCGGCCACGGACTGAGACGGGGGAATATGGATGTGATTATCGCTAAGTGTACATCAAGCCTCTCGTTTTAGACGAAGAGGCTTTTTTTGTGGGTTCCCGTAGGAATGAGGACGATTCAGCACGTTAAAGAGATGCAGGATTATGCGGAATCACTGCGTAAAAAGGGCGAAACAATATCCTTTGTTCCTACAATGGGTTATCTGCATGATGGACACGTAAGCCTTATGGAGGAAGCAAAAAGGCGAGCAGATCGCTTGGTCTTGAGCATATTCGTGAATCCCGTGCAGTTTACCGCAGATGAAGATTTCGAGAAATATCCACGAGATATTGTCCGGGATGGAAAAATAGCCGGCGCTGCGGGAGTAGACGTGATCTTTGCTCCGGTATCGTCTGAAATGTATCCGGAGCAGTATCAGACCTATGTGGATGTCGAGGGAGTGACCCGTAATCTGTGCGGGGTATCCCGTCCGGGCCATTTCCGAGGTGTGGCAACGGTATGCGCCAAGCTTTTTCACATAGTAAAACCCCATGTGGCGGTGTTCGGGAAAAAGGATTTCCAGCAGCTTGTGGTTATCAGGCGAATGGTTAGCGATCTCAACATGGAAATCGAAATTGTGGGCATGGCGACGGCACGGGAAGCCGACGGTCTCGCAATGAGTTCTCGGAACGTTTACCTTAAGGGCAACGAAAGGGAATCGGCGCTCAGTTTGAGCCGCTCCCTCGTAATGGCCAGGGAACTGTATGGACAAGGGGAAAAGGATGCCGTCCAGATATTGTCCCGGATACGCGCTTACATTGAAGGTCATCCCTCGGTGCGTATTGATTACGCCAAGATATGCAACACAAAGACGCTTGAGGATGTGGAAAAACTTGTGGGAGAAGAAGTTCTGGCTCTGGCGGTCATGGTTGGTTCCACAAGACTGATAGACAACTATGTATTCGGAGAAGAACTTTCAATAAACGGGGGGGAATAGATTAAGGAGACCATATTCACCATGCAACGATTCATGCTCAAATCAAAGCTGCACCGGGCGAGAGTAACCGATGCGAACCTTCATTATGAAGGAAGTATTTCCATTGATGAAGATCTGATGGACGCTGCGAATCTTTTGCCCTATGAGAAAGTTGCCATATACGATGTATCCAACGGAGAGAGATTTACCACCTACGTCATAAAGGGTGCAAGAGGTTCCGGCACGATATGTCTCAACGGGGCCGCGGCCAGGAAAGTATCGAAGGATGATCTGATTATCATTGCCAGCTACGTTGTGGTAGACGAAGACAAGACGAAGGGATGGAGCCCTACCTGCATTCTTCTGGATGGCAATAACAGGATCAAAAAAACAGACGAATAGACATCAGTTCTCTGTTTAGAAGAAATCCGCCTCGTTTGATTCGTCTCTTTGAATGAGGAGGCAGGGCGCCGCGAGCGCCATGCCTCTCTCAAATAATAATTGAAAATAGCGGTCGTTTTTGTTATTGAAGCCCTCCGCAGTCTGCTGCGGAGGGCTTCAATTCTTAAGGACAAGCACCGTTAGCTATTTGTTCGCTTACCCCGAAGCAAGCCGTGGGGGCTGCGCTTACTATCGAATTCATCCCTCCGTTTTGCCCTGCTGAGGCAGAGCAGGAGGGGAGGTCATCGCCTTTGAAATCAAATCTGAAAAAAATATTTTTAACCGGTCTGGCCGTCATAACCCCGGTAGGCATAACGCTGTATATCCTTTCCTTCCTCATTGATCTCATGGACGGCCTTTTTGATTTCATCCCCACGAGGTACCGGCCGGACGAACTATTACAGTACCATCTGCCGGGACTGGGGATTATCGTAACGGTGATACTCATCTTTATATGCGGTCTTATCGTCCGGAGTTACTTTGGAAAGGCATTGGTAAAAATTGGCGAGAATTTCGTAGATAGAATACCGGTTGTGCGGAGTATTTATCAAGCGGTTAAGCAGGTTGCGGAGAGCATGCTGACGGATAGAAACCGCAGCTTCAAGAAGGCCGTGCTGATTGAATTTCCGCGCCGCGGTCTTTACAGCGTGGGTTTTGTAACCGGCAGTCCCAATGGCGAGATCAAGGAAAAGGTCGGCGCTGGGGAGCATACAAGCGTGTTCGTACCGACAACCCCGAATCCGACCTCGGGATTTTTCATGATCGTACCCCGAGACGAACTGATATTTTTGGAGATGTCGGTCGAAGAGGCCTTTACACTCATCATTTCTGCTGGTATAGTAATACCCTCGGAACGTCGGCAACAAGCCGGCGTGAAGCAGGAAGGCACGGTAAAGGGGTAGCCGCGAGAATCTTATGTTAAGAGACAATAGCCAAGGTGGCAAACAAGGAGAGGGCGCATGCAGATTTCATCGGAAAGTGTAAAAGTTGGTCATCCCGATATAGTGGCTGATTCGATAGCGGCCAATATCATTGCGGCAATTTTGGAAGAGGAGAAGAAAATGGGGCTGACCATAGATACCATGCCCCACTGCGGCATCGAAGTCTTTCTGGGAAAGGGGCTGTGCGTCGTGGGTGGCGAAGTTTCCACCCGGGCCTACATCGATATCGAGAAATCAGTTCGGGAAACGGTTATTTCTCTCGGATATACGGACTGCGCCGTGGGGCTGAACGGAAACTCCATGGGCATACTCAATACCATCATCCCGCAGTCCGGAGACATCAATATCGGTACCAGAGAAAATATGGGAAAATATTGTGAAATCGGGGCCGGCGACCAGGGGATCATATACGGGTTTGCCTGCAACGAGACCCCCGAATTATTGCCCCTGCCGTACGTGCTGGTAAACCGCATGATGCGGGCCTTTGAGAACTGCGGGAGTTCCGTATTCTCACCCGACGGGAAGGGACAGGTGACCGTGGAATATGATGATCAGTGGGTGCCCCGGCGTGTGGCAACGGTGCTGATGTCCAACGCCATCGATTATCGCCACGTGCCGGATGATGCGCGGGGTGCTGTGGAACAGCAGGCGAAGAAGATTGCCATGGCATGTCTGGGCGACTGGGTCGATGGGGAGACGGAGTTCCTTTTTAATCCCACGGGCGAGTGGCAGGCCATCAATTCATGCAGCGCCGCGGATTCCGGAGTTACCGGCCGCAAGCTGGTGGTCCAGCTGTACGGGGGGTATCCGGGCGCCCAGTTGGGCGGTGGCGCGATCGTGAATAAATCGCCGGAAAAAGTCGATTGTTCCGCTGCCTTCGGGAGCCGTCATGTGGCCAAGAACATCGTTGCGTCCGGTCTGGCAAAGAAATGTTCCGTGCAACTGGCCTATGCCATCGGCATCGCGCGGCCCATTTCCATTTATGTAAATACCTTTGGGACGGGCGTTGTATCCGATGAAAAGCTGGCGCTCATCATCAAAGAAACATTCGACCTTACTCCCAAGGGGATGATCGAGAAGTTTAACCTTCTCAACGGCGGCTTGTATCGAAGATTGCCGAAGACATTTTTCCTTGATGATTATCCCTGGGAAAAAACGGATATGGTGGAAGCGTTGAAGAAGAAGGCGGCCAAGTAAGGAGGAAAACGGTGAAAATCAGGGGAATTGAAAGAAAATTAAACTATTGTGTGGCGGATATCTCCCTTGCTCAGTGGGGAAGGAAAGAACTGGAACTCGCCGAGAATGAGATGCCCGGCCTCATGGCCGTCCGTAAGAAATTCGGCAGGCAAAAACCCCTCAAAGGGTTGAAGGTCATGGGCAGTCTGCACATGACGATACAGACGGCGATGTTGATCGAGACCTTGAAGATTCTCGGCGCTGATCTGCGATGGGCGTCGTGCAACATATTTTCCACTCAGGATCATGCGGCGGCGGCGATCGCCAAAGCAGGGACGGCGGCGGTATTTGCCTGGAAGGGCGAGACCCTGGATGACTACTGGTGGTGTACGGAACAGGCCCTCACGTGGCCCGATGGTTCCGGACCCGACCTTATCGTTGACGACGGCGGCGACGCGACGCTCTTTATTCACCAAGGCGTCAAAGTGGGGAAGGAGCCCTCTCTGCTCAACAAAAAGCAGGATAATAAAGAGATGCAGATTATTATGGACCGCCTTCACGCCAGCTACAAGCGTGATCCCCGGCACTGGCAGAGAGTGGCGGAGGGCATCCGCGGCGTTTCCGAAGAGACGACAACGGGTGTGCACCGGCTTTATCAGATGGCACAAGAGGGAGAGCTGCTCTTTCCGGCGATTAACGTCAACGATTCGGTGACCAAGTCAAAATTCGACAACCTCTACGGATGTCGGGAATCGTTAGCCGACGGCATCAAGCGGGCGACCGATGTCATGATTGCCGGGAAAACCGTGGTCGTTTGCGGATACGGGGATGTGGGCAAGGGGTGCGCCCAGTCCATGAAGGGGTTCGGCGCCCGTGTGGTGGTTACGGAAATCGATCCCATTTGCGCCCTGCAGGCGGCCATGGAGGGCTTCGAGGTGAGGACGCTGGAGAGCGTTGCTTCCTGCGGCGATATCTTTATTACGGCCACGGGTTGTTGCGATGTGCTCACGGGTCGGCATATGGAAAAGATGAAGGATGAGGCTATCATCTGCAACATCGGTCATTTCGACAGCGAAATCGAAATGCATTATCTGGAAAATAACAAGGCTTGTAAAAAGGTGAATATCAAACCGCAAGTTGATAAGTGGATATTGAAATCGGGCCGCTGCCTGATTGTTCTTGCCGAGGGCAGGCTGGTGAACCTGGGGTGCGCCACCGGTCACGCCAGCTTTGTCATGAGCACCAGCTTCACCAACCAGTGTCTGGCGCAGATAGAACTGGCGACTAAAAAGTTCAAACCCGGCGTTTATACGTTACCCAAGAAACTTGATGAAGAAGTGGCGAAGATGCATCTCGACCGTTTGGGAGTCGAGTTAACGAAGCTGACCAGGAAACAGGCCGATTACCTGTCCGTTCCGATGGAAGGGCCTTTCAAACAAGAAAATTACCGGTATTAAACCGATATTAAAAGGAGAAAAGGGGGCGGATGTCCCCTTTTCTCCTTGAATAAGCCTTCAGCATTATCTCCCCAACATTTAGAAAACTAATAAGGTATCCCCGGAATCGAACGAATGTCTCTTGCGGATAACGTCTCTTACCTGATCCAGCAATTTCATATCCAACCTTCACGCGGTATTTGTCGTTTCAATAGAATACGCCTTGACTTGCAACTATATTTTATTTAAAAGAATTAATCAAAGCAAATGTAAGGACGCGGTAGAATAACACCGCCAATAGGCGGTCTACTCCATGATAGGACGGACCGCAAGCGGTCCGTCCTATCGCCGCCGGATGCTTCGCCATTG
>CAZTLA010000193.1:0-5764 GCA_964614365.1 uncultured Syntrophales bacterium
GCGGCAATTCCCAACACATATATTTTTTTCATGTTCACCTCCTCTAACAAATCCGTTAAGAAATCGTAAGCTGTAGCAACTGCCACAGATACCTGGAACTCCGGGCTTTAGCCTGGAGTTAATTCTGATTTTGATATTTCAAGCGGGCTCCGGCTGTTTATCCGTCGAGCCACCCGCATCTTCCATCCCTGTTCCAACGTGATGACCAAAAAACCCGCCCCGCCGGCGATTGCATAGAAGGGAATCCGCAAAACGAAAAACGCGATAATTGCCAGTGGAACTGCTGCCAGGATAACTCGCTCGGGTATCGTAAGGGCAGTCAAATAGTAATCGCAGATGACTGCCTGCGCCGCAATGAGGAGAACTATGACGAAAATCATGTCGAGAATGCCGCTCGCCAGGCTCTGCGGGGCGAGCATGATGACGGGCGCCCATATGCCGAGGAAGGGCACCAGGAATCCCCCCAGTGCCACTAAGCAGGATTCCCATCCGGTTCTCATAAAGGATGAACCGGCAAGTTTGGAGGCCACCAGCGCGGCCATGGCTTCGGGGGGGGTTACGAAGGCGATACAGGCAAAATAGAAGGCAAAGAAATGAGCCTGCAATAAACTGCATCCCATTTTTTGCAGGACGGGCGCGGTAATGATAGCCACCAGCACGTAGGTAGGCGTCGTCGGCAGGCCCGTCCCCAGAATGAGAGAAACGATCATGGTTATAATGAGCGCCAGCGTCAGGCTCCCGTGGCTCCACATTTCCACAATGGCCGGTAATTTAATCCCGATTCCCGTCATCGTGATGGGGGTCACGATCAATCCGATCAAGGCGCAGACGGCGGCAATTTGGGCGCCGCCGATTGCGCCCTCCACAAAGGCAACCATCCATTGCTTGAGCGACGGGCGGGTGGAGGTTCTCACGTTTCCCACAATGAACGTTATGATGACGGTCCAGAAGATGGCAAACATGAGGGTCTTTTCCATTATCAGAAAGGCAGTCAATGATATGAGCGGGATGAAGAATATGGGGCCCGAAAGGAGCATTTCCCGCTTGTCCGGTTCTTCGTCTACCATGAGCACGTTCAACTTCATCGCCTGAAACTGCGCGTAAAGAGCTATGGAAAAGTAATAGAGCAGGGCCGGGATGACGGCTACTAATGCTATTCTGGCGTAGGGTATACCGGTAAAGCCCGCCATGACGAAGGCGACGGCGCCCATGACCGGGGGCATGATGGATCCGCCGGTGGAGGCGGCAGCCTCGATGGCCGCCGCCTGATAGGGTTTATATCCGACCCGCTTCATCAGGGGGATGGTAAAAGGTCCGACAACGGCCACATTGGCTGTTGGTCCGCCGGTCACCATACCCATGAGCATTGAACAGAAGACCGCGGAGAGGGCGGGTCCGCCTCTGAAGCGTTTCCCCAGAACTCGTCCTATCTGATGGAAGAAATTGGTGGCCCCGGATATTTGCAGGAGGGAGCCGAAAACGATGAAGAGGAAGATATAGTTGGCGGAGATGCCTAAGGTCATTCCATAAATTCCCGAGATGCCGATGGACAGCCGGGAGATTACCATTTCGGGCCTTAAATTGGCCGTATGGAACGGTCCCGGCAAATAATTTCCCCAGAAGGCATAGGCGACAAAGATGAGCGCGAGAATTGGAAGTATCAGGCCGTAGAGCCGCCGTGTCGCTTCCAGCACAACCACGATCAGGATGACCCCTATGATCAGTTGGAGGGTGTTCGGGTAATCAAAGATGCTGTCTAATTCCTGAAAATTGAGGAACACGTATATCGTGCCGATAAGGGACAGGGCCAGCATGATGTAAGATGCCGTGCGCCGCCAGCCGCGTGTGCTCCGCACCGCCACAAGGAAGAGGATGCTCAGGGAGAAGGCCAGGTGGATATTCTGGTGCTCGGCAGGGGATACGATGGCTATCTGGGTGCTGAGCCCTTGATAGACCACCATGGCCAAGCCGACAATGGTGATGATATAGTCTAAGGGGGTCTTATAAAGATTTTCCGGTTTCTCCATGTATTGTTTTTCCTCCAATCAGGGGTATTGATATCATCGGGTCTTGAAGCTCTGGCAGTAAATGCCGGAGATATCCACTTCTTAAGAATCGGCACTGCTAAGCGTTCGCTCGCTAACCTGCAGGCGCCTGCGAAAACCACATATGCTGACGGCTTCGGGGCGCTGCCTTCAGCATCAACCACTATCTTTCCCGTTTGCGCAGGTATGGGCGAGTGATACTCTTATCAGAAGAATTCGTTGCGACGTATGACAGGGACAGAGCCCCTATCGAATAAATCGTTTAATTCTTTCAGTTGATTCCCGGCTTTATTCCCTTTTCCCGGTAGAACTTCAATGCGCCGGGATGAAACAGCGCTTCGGGAGCGCCGACGCGGGACATCGTCTTCTTGGTCATCAATTTGCCGTCACCGTGGTAATCGATAAATTTTTCCGCATGTTCGTATATGGCCTTGGTAAATTCATAGGCGATTTCGTCACTCATTTCAGCATCGGCCCACCAACCGTTGGTTTGGCCATATCCTTGCCAAACCGTCGTCTGTTTCTTATTCATGGTCAGCGGAGGGATAGCGCTGGGAGTAACCTGTATCTTGCTCTTTCTCACGAGGGCTTCCACATCCGCCGCCGGCACATTGACAACGTACACATCTTTCGTCGTCATGAGTTCGTTGAGCGAAGGAATAGGAATATACCCCACACCGGGGTTATCGTTTACCGCAAGACTGCCGACATCTATCAGGCCGTCCTGAAGCGCATCCTTGATATTATCAAAAGTGCCGTTGCTGAGTTTTACCTTAAGCCCCCAGATGTCTGTAAGCAGCATCTCGTGCAGTTGGGCGCTTGGATTCCCTTTGGTAAGAGCCATAATCCGTTTCCCGTCCACATCAGCTTTGGTTTTGATGGTTTTATCGAGGGTGACCAGTAATACCGTCGTTTCGGCAAATGCTGCGATTGCCCGCGCACCGATATAGGGCGCCTTGAAGGGGGGCATTCCCTGCCGCGCCACGGAATTGGAACTTTCCTGAGTAAAGAAAAAGGTGCTTTTACGAATACCCGGTTCATTCGCCATCGTTACTAAGTTTGCTACCGGCCCCTTCGTTTCCGTCGCGTTGATATGCAGCCAGGGATGGCTCTTGTTGACTATTTCTGCCAGGGCAAAAGACAGAACATACGCGGAGCCTCCGAGGGTCATGGAAAGGAGGGTAGCCTCAACCTTTGCGTGCGGGACAGCCTTGGCTTCCGGAGCCTTGGTTACCGGTGCGGCCGTGGTCGTTTCGGGGAAAGTGACTAAAAGAAGCAGGAGAAGACAAATCCCAACTATTTTTTTCATCGACGTTTATCCTCCTAATTGATTCCCAGCTTTATCCCTTTCTCTTTATAGAATTTCAACGCGCCGGGATGGAAGAGCGTATCGGAAATACCGATCCGTGCTAGGGTCTTCTTGGTAATCATCCTGCCGTCTTTGTGGTATTCCTGAAACTTTTCCGCGTTTTCATAGATCACTCGCGCAATTTCATAGATTATGTCCGGGCTCATCGATTCATCGGCCCACCAGGACAGACTGTGGGAGTATCCGCTTACCGCCGTCGGTTGCCGATCACCTATCGCACGGGCCGGTATGGTGTGCGCATAGATGTCGAAATCTCCCTTTTTCTGCACGGCGCTTACATCCGCAGCCGGAACATTCAGGAAATAGACATTCTTGCTGTTCATCATTTCGTCCAGGGCGGGAATGGGGCTGTATCCGACCCCCGGCACTCCATTGATGGGCTGCACCCCGATATCGATCACGCCATCCGTCAAGGCGTCTTTGGTGGCATTGAAATCACCATAGCTCATTTTCGGTTTAATGCCCCACACATCATGAAAGAGCATTTCATGGATGATGGACGTAGAGGTTCCCTTCTGCATGGTCATGATCCGTTTGCCGTCCGCATCCGCCTTTGTTTTTATGTTCTTGTCCAGGGTTGCGAAGACGAGCGTAGTCTCTGCCATCGAGGCGATTGCCCGTGCCCCAGTGTAAGGGATCTTGAAAGGGGGCCGGCCTTGCCGCGCCCAGGAGTTGCTTTCTTCATGGGTAAAAATCAGGGTATTTTTCCTGAGTCCCGGCTCGTTTGCGAGCGTTACCAGATTTGCAACCGATCCTTTCGTTTCGGCGGCAGTAAGGCGAAGCCAGGGAGAGTTCTTATTCACGATTTCCGCCAGGGCAAAAGACAGAACATAGGCGCTGCCCCCCAGGGTCATGGAGAGGAGCTGCAATTTTACTTCCTCTCTCGGTTTTGCCGCTTCCTTTCCCTTTTTGGAATCTGGCGCAGCTGCCGCAATTTGCAGGTGAGTCGGCTGAGAAGTCGGCAGGAATTTGGTTATGACCGGCGCCACCGGTATTTTAGCCGGTTGAAATGTCGATGGGGATTCAAACGAAAAGGCAGCAGATGACGAACTGAAAAACAGAAAGACCAACGTCACCACGGTTGACTTTCTTAGCATAAAGAGCCCTCCTCTTTTTTTTATAAGAATGTTGCGAATGGTCAATTTGAATATAGAGAAGATAATCATTATGTCAAGATAAAAAAGGTATTTACTGATGAAAATCTTGACACGCCTGTTTCCCCTGTGTATGGTAGCGGCGCACCAATGCACTCTCAATACACTTGCAAGGAGCGTGATCTCAGATGATTATCGATCTGCATGCCCACCTCAACCCGCAGGAGTGGTCGAAAACACGGCCGCCTTCCATGTTCGATGTCGAAGGGTATATAGCCGTACAGACTGAAGCCCACATAGATCTGAGCCTCATCAGCAATCCCCTGGTCGGCAGGCCGAACCTCGATCTGCGAGACCTGGACAAGATCAAAAGATATAACGAGTTCGCAGCCGAACTGATATCCAAATACCCGAAAAACCTGATTGCCGCTGCCGCTGCGGTCCCCTGGGCCGGGGACGAGTACCTGGAGGAAACAAGAAGGGCCTTAACGGAAGGCGGATGCAAAGCCGTCATGATAAATCCCAGTTACAAAGGCGAGTATCTTGATTCTGAACGCGCCTATCCTTTCTATCGACTCATGTCGGAGATGGACGTGCCCGTCTTGATCCACCCCCCGGGGGAAACCATAGGCAGGGAATTCATGAAAGAATATCGCCTCGTGGAAATCATCGGGCGGCCCATGGAAACAACCTTGGGCCTGGCGCGGATGATCTACGGGGGAGTCCTTGAAAAATTCCCGAGACTGAAAATCGTCTGCGCCCACTTAGGCGGAGCCATAACGATTCTGGCGGGAAGAATCAACTACGGATACGAAGAACGGAAAAAGGAGGGGTATAATCCTTTTGGAACCGGGGATGACTGGGGACCCGACTGCCTGACCAGGCAACCGATTGACTACATCGCCATGCTGTATGTTGACACCGTATCGTTTCACCAGCCGGGCGTCATGTGCGCATTGCAGACGGTGGGTGAAGATCATGTGGTCTTCGGCACCGACAATCCGCCGGTGCAGGTGCCTTTGGAGCGTTCCATCGGGCTTATTGAAAATCTTCCCGTCCAGGAAAACGTCAAACGAAAAATCTTCAGAGACAACGCGGTCGATTTACTCAAACTTCCGCACTAAGGTCCGGATCGTGCGCTCCTATGCGGGGAACTTGAACAGGGCCAGCATTACCTGAAAATGTCGGCATCTCTGTTCTATCCAGTTCCTGCCTGACGGCAATCCCGATCTTTTCTTTCAGGTAGGGTTTCTTCA
>CAZTLA010000194.1:0-5761 GCA_964614365.1 uncultured Syntrophales bacterium
ACTTGTTTTCATGAAATTTCGATAGCAACCGCGAAAGGGGAAGGAAAACGCGCATCGGACAAATCAAGGGATAATTTCTCTTACGAGCGAAGCGGAGGCCGGAGAAAAGCATGAGCTTTTTTTCGTGGAGGGATTCAGATTATGACGAAAATAGTTACGACAAAAGAGTTGGCACAATTCCTCAGATTAACGGAGTCAACCATATGCAAGTTGGTTGCAGACGGACAGCTTCCCGGATTCAAGATCGGCGATTCCTGGAGATTCGACATGGACGAAATCATGCAGCATATCTCGGAAGCGAAAAACGCCGCGAAACAAAAGAGGGCAGTGCACAAATCGATAAGAAAGGGGTGAAGAGCGACATGACGGAAGAACTGCGGGCAATGGATCAGGCAGTAAGATCGATGACGGAACGTGAGGGGAAATATCTCACCTTTTCGCTGGCCGGGGAGGAGTACGGGATCGGCATATTGAAGGTAAAGGAGATTATCGGGATGATGGCGATAACGATGGTTCCGCAGACGCCGACCTATGTAAAGGGGGTTATCAATTTACGGGGAAAGGTCATACCGGTGGTTGATCTGCGGCTGAAGTTCGGTATGGATGCTATGGACTACGTGGAGCGAACCTGCATCATCGTCGTGGAGATCGGACGTGAAAACGGCAACGTGTTGATTGGAATCGTGGTGGATTCCGTATCGGAAGTGCTGAACATAAAGGGAGGAGATATCGAAGAGACACCGAACTTTGGGAGCAAGTTGAACACGGATTACATCTGGGGTCTGGCAAAGGCTGGTGGCAGTATTAAGATACTGCTCGATATAGACAGGGTGCTGAATGACGATGCGTTGGCCGGCGTGGGAAAGGCTGCATAGGATATACATAAGTAGAAGCGA
This sequence comes from uncultured Syntrophales bacterium, assembly GCA_964614365.1. GTDB lineage: Bacteria > Desulfobacterota > Syntrophia > Syntrophales > JACQWR01 > JACQWR01. The sequence continues at coordinate 897 of CAZTLA010000194.1, forward strand.
GGACGGGAATAATGATTCAACGCGGGCCGTTTTGAGTCGGCAGGCGGTATCCTGCCCGGCCGGTCGCGAATCGTTTATTCAAGGAGTTGGAAATGGGACGTACGGTAAAACTATCCGCCAAAATACTTTCGCTCTGTGTCGGCATTATTGTTTGTTTCAGTCTCCTCCTCGCGGGGATTTTCCCCATGTTCAGCAGAAGCGTGGAAAATTCGAAATACGAGAAAACCAAGCACCTGGTGGAAGTTGCCTACGGAGTGCTGGAGAGTTATGCCGCACAGGCCAGAACCAATGCCCTACCCGTGGAGGAAGCAAAGAAACGGGCGATGGAAACGGTCAAAAAATTGAGGTACGGCCAGAAGGACTATTTTTGGATCAACGATATGCAACCCAAGATGATCATGCATCCCTTCAAACCGGAACTGGATGGTCAGGATCTGTCGGACTATAAGGATCCGAACGGCAAGCGGCTCTTTGTCGCCTTTGTGGATGTTTGCAGAAAAGACGGGGCCGGCTTCGTGGATTATTATTGGCCGAAACCCGGGGAAAGCAAGCCGGTTCCCAAGATATCCTATGTAAAGGCCTTTCCGGAGTGGGGCTGGGTCATCGGCAGCGGAGTATACCTCAATGATTTGAGCGAGACGGAAGTGGTTTTCTTACGCGGCACGTCTGTCGTCACCGTCATTGCCGTTTTGCTTATCATCGTCAGCCTCGTTTTGTCGTTTTTCATGGCGCGTTCCATAGGGCGGTACATAAAAATGGTGGCGGAGAGACTTACCGTGGGAGCCGTAAAGGTTGCAACGGCATCGACGCAGGTCTCCTTGACTTCCCAGAAGCTGGCAGAGGGGGCGAGCGAACAGGCATCGTCGCTGGAGGAGACGTCATCGACATTGGAGGAGATGTCGTCGATGACAAGGCAGAGTGCAGGCAATGCAAGTGAGGCAAGGGCGATGATGGGGGAGGCGCAGCATATCGTGGGAAAAGTCAGCAACCATATGGAGGAGATGACGCGCGCGATAGAAGAAATAACGGCGTCCAGTGAGGAGACGGGAAAGATCATAAAGACGATAGACGAGATAGCCTTTCAAACCAATTTGCTGGCGCTCAATGCGGCGGTTGAGGCGGCGCGCGCCGGGGAGGCGGGGGCAGGATTTGCGGTGGTTGCGGACGAGGTGCGGAATTTGGCGATGCGCTCGGCGGAGGCGGCAAAGACGACGAACGATCTGATAGAAAACACGATGAGGGCGGTGCGGAACGGCAGTGAGTTGACGAAAGCCACCCAGGAAGCCTTTCGGGAGAACATAGCAATATCGAGTAAGATCAGTCATTTAGTGGAAGAGATCGCGACGGCTTCTCAGGAGCAGGCACAGGGAATATCGCAGGTAAACAAGGCGGTAGCGGAAATGGACAAAGTGACCCAGCAGACAGCGGCCAGCGCGGAAGAGGCAGCGAATTCCTCCGAGGAGATGAGGGCTCAAGCCGAGCAGATGACGCAATATGTGGGACAACTCACGCTTCTGGCGGGGGGAAACAGCGTCGGCGCGAAGACAGCGAGGAATCGGATATAGGAGAGAGAGTCCACGAGAGAAAAGGGGAACGGTCTGAAAGATATACATAAGGAATCCGTACAGAAAGGTTAATGGTTGTTCGATGCAATCTGCCGGGTTGAGGCTGGCACCGATGAGCGGGGGATTATGGTTGCTGATCCGGAAAAACAAACACTGGCGGAACGGTATGCTTGTCTGACCAGATATGCGAACGATATTATCCTTATCATAGAAAGGAACGGCAAGATCGTGGAGGCGAATGAGCGGGCCGTAATTTCCTATGGGTACGCAGTTGATGAATTACTGGGCATGAACGTCAGAGAAATCAGGGCGCCGGAAACCGTCTCTTTTCTTGATACGGACATGGAAAGGATATCGGCGGGCGAAGGCATGATATTTGAGACAGCTCACCGGCGGAAGGACGGCACGGTCTTCCCCGTAGAAGTAAGTTCACGGGAGATATCCCTGGGGAATAGAAATTATTTTCTGGGTGTCATACGTGATATTACGGGCCGGAAGCGGGATGAGGAAAGAATAATCAGTCTTAACCGGATGTACGCCTTGCTCAGTGGGATAAACCAGGCCATCGTGCGTGTGAAAGAACAGGAGCAATTGTTTAAAGATATCTGCCGCTCTACCGTGGGTTATGGCCGATTCCCCCTCACGTGGATCGGTCTTGTGGACAAGGAGCAGAGTTCAGTCAACCCTTTCTGTCAAGCGGGCGAGACGGTTGAATTGGGACGAATAGATCTTGCCGAGGCCGACGACAAGGCGGTGCTTAGTCCTTTCGGAAGGGCCGTCAGGGAAGGCAGGTGTATTGTCTGTAACGACATACAGAGCGAGCAGCGGGCATTGCTCAGATGCGATGGATTAACAGGACTTTCCCACTGCTCCCTGGCGGTGGTGCCTTTGTTGTGTCAGGGTCGCGTCGTGGGAATCCTCAATGTGTATGCCGCGGAGAAAGAGTTTTTTGATGCAAGGGAAACGGCATTGCTCGAAGAAATCGGCAGGGATGTTTCCTTTGCCTTGGAAAAATTGGAGAATGATGCCCGGTGCAGGCATGCGGAAATGGAATTGCAGGCGGCAAATAACCGCTACCGTGTTCTCTTCGAGTCTGCACCGGTGGGCTTGATTATCATTGATCCGGAAACAAAATGTCCTCAGCAGTTCAATGACATAGCATGCCGACAGCTCGGGTACACACGCGAGGAATTCGCCCGGCTCAACGTTTCCGATTGGGAAACATCCGGCATGCAGGCTGATCTTTATCTGGCCGATATCCTCCGCAAAGGGCAGGGCGCCTATGAAACCCGGCATCGAACGAAAGTCGGCGAGATAAGGCATGCCATAGTGACCGTACAGGTAATCGAGTTGGAGGGGAGACCTGTCTTTAATTGTATAATCAAGGACATCACGGAACAAAAGCGCATGGAATCGCAACTCATCCAGTCGCAAAAAATGGATGCCATAGGCAATCTGGCAGGCGGTATTGTCCATAATTTCAATAATCTCCTTATGGGTATCCAAGGGCACTCGTCTCTGATGCTGCTTGATATGGACGAAGAGCACCCCAACTGCAGGAAGCTCAGGTGCATTGAGGAGTACGTGAAAAGCGGCATGGAACTCACCAGACATCTTCTGGATTTTGCACGGGGAGGGGAGCATGAGGCAAAAATAACCGGCATGAATGAAGTGATTGAAAAGGTCTCCCTCATGTTCGGTCTGACGAGGAAGGAAATTACCATTCACCGGAAATATGCGGAAGATTTGCGCAGGGTAAAAATTGACCGGGGGCAGATGGAGCATGTCCTGTTAAATCTTTTTGTGAATGCCTGGCAGGCTATGCCGGGCGGCGGCGAGCTTTACCTGGCAACGGAGAACGTAGTGCTGGATCATGTCTACGTAAAGCCCTATGCCATTGAGCCGGGTGATTTTGTGAAAATTTCCGTCACCGATACGGGTATCGGCATGGATGAAAAGACGAAGGAAAAGATATTCGAACCTTTTTTCACCACCAAGGAACCGGGAAAAGGTACCGGTATTGGTCTTACCACGGTTTATAGCATCGTCAAGAAGCATGGCGGAGTCGTGAACGTGTACAGTGAGAAGGACGTGGGAACGGTTTTCAATATATATCTCCCCGTATGTGGCGAAGAACTATCGACAGAGGAACAGAAAATGGAAAACCAGATACTACGGGGGAACGAGACGATTCTCCTTGTGGATGACGAGGAAATGATTCTCGATGTTACCAAAGAGATTCTCGATGTTCTCGGTTATCAGGTCCTCATTGCCGGCGGAGGAGAAGAAGCCATAAAAATCTATTCCGAGAGGAGTCGGGAGATCGATCTCGTCATTCTGGATATGATGATGCCCGTCAAGGGCGGTAAGGAGACCTTGGAGGTTCTTAAAGCGATTCGGCCCGACGTCAAAGTAATGCTCTCAAGCGGTTATAATATTGACGAACGGTCGGTGCGGTTGCGGGAACAGGACTGCCCTGCCTTTATCCAAAAACCATTCACCATCAACAATTTGTCGAAGAAAATCAGAAGGGTGCTTGAGATAAATAATTCTCAAGTTTCGCCTGAGACATGCCGATGAAATGGGTACATTTGTTGCAGCTGCTTAATCAGTTTCGCATATCGAGAAGGATTGTATGCCTAAATTGTTTTATTCGACATCGGAAGTTGCGTCTTTATTCAGAATAAACAGGGTTACCGTCTACCGATGGGTGAAGGAAGGAAAAGTTAAGGCCTACAGCATTGGTAAGCATCTCAAGGTGCCTCTCTCGGAAGTGGAAAGGTTGTTAAAAGAATTCGGTTTTAACGACACCCTTGCGGAATTTCTGGATGGTGATGAAGAAAATGGGGAAATCAGCAGCTACATCAATACCATGGCCAGATACGGCGACCGAAAAAAGCTGGTCATGGCTGTCGACGATGACAAGCATACTATTGAAATAATTGATAAATTATTCAAAAAAAGAAAGCTTGACGAGTGATATTAAAGAGGAACAGGTACGATGGGAACAAGAGAGAATTCCAGGATTGCCGTCCGCGAGGGGGTCTACAGGAGCTGTTCAGGAAAGATCGCCGTGGAGAAACACTTTCTTAAAGCAGTGTCGTTGAACATAGCCGATGGGCAAGAATTTGCCGGGAGGAGGTAAAGGCGCAATGAAAATAAATTTATTGAAAAAGGGTATCCAGAGAAGATTGATAATTACGTTTTTGCTGTTAGGGGTCATTCCCATGGCTATCATGGGTGGTATGTCCTACTTTCGATCATCGCAGATCATCGTGGATCAGACAAACGCCCAGATGC
>CAZTLA010000195.1:0-5760 GCA_964614365.1 uncultured Syntrophales bacterium
ATAACCGGCAATGGCCTGTTCGAAATCCTGGTAGGCCTTGGGAATAAGACCCTCCCGATACAGCGCCTTCAGCCTCTCCGCCGCCTTCAGCATGGCGTAGTTGTCCCTGATCGCGGAGGCGGCCATCAATTTCGTCGCTTCCACCTCGTTCTTCGCCTCGGCAAGCCCCGCGGTTGCTTCCAATACTGCCTGTTTCTGTTTTGTCTTGTAGAAGAGAGGAATGTTCAGCGCCGTGGTCAGGCTCCACATATCCTGATAATATTGATTCTTCGCGTAGTAGCTGGCATTTACCGTAAAATCAGGATAGTACTCTTTCTTCGCCATTTGCACCTTGGCATCCGCCCCGGCGACCATCTTTTCCCGGGACTTTATGACCGGAGATTGCTCCTTCGTCATTTTGAGGAGTTCCTCCAAGCCGTGGCCGAATGCCGCCGCTGCAGGCTCCGCCGGCCGGCCCAGGGGAGCGCCCACGTCCCTTCCCACGGCGGCATTCAGCATGGCCTCAAGGGATTGCAGGCGCTGCTTCAGCATTTCCTCCCGTTCAAGGAGCATGTATTTCTCCGTCTGCGCCATCAGCACTTCCTGCTGCGGGGCCATCCCCGACGCATAACGGGCCAGAGCCGCATCCTCCACCCGCGCAAAGAGCGCCATTTTATCCCGGATCAGGTCGATAGTGTGGTAGGCAAGAAACAGGTCGTAGTACAGCTCCTTGACCCGGGCCACAACGGCGAGCTTTGACGAGTCGGTCAGCGCCTTCAGACTTTCGGCGTCCTTCGCCGCCATCTCGCCTTTCAGGGACAGTTTACCGGGGAAAGGAAACATCTGGGAGGCGGAAACCATCCACTCGGAACCAGCGGCCATTTCGTTGCTGAAGTTATAATTGGCGGATCCCCCCTCATTTTTGTACCCGAACATGAACATGGGATCGGAAAGGCTCGTCGCCTGCGGTATCCGGTGCATGGAGGCGGACGCCTTCGCTTCACTGACGCCGATCTCCGGACTGTTCTTCAGGGCTTCCCGGATCAATTCATCGAGATTCAACGGTCCTTCCGCGGCAAAGATCTCCCCCAACGGCAGAAACAGCAGGATGACGATTATTAAATACGGAAACCGGCGTCTCATCTTCTGCTACCTCACATCCACGTTCATTTTTACCGATGCCGTCTTCCCGCCGCGGGTAATTTTTACCACAATGTTCCAGGCGCTATTCATGGAGAAGTTGATCTTTGTCTGATAGAGATTATCCATAAAATGGGTATCCGCCTTGTAGTTCATAGCCGGCATCCCCGGCATGGCCGGCATGGAATATTCCACCACGACTTTGGCATCCTTTACGTCCGCATTGGCCGCATCCTTGACCGCGATCGTCACGATATTGTCGCCCACCACGGGTGGATTCTTGTCCATCTTTACGGTGACGGCATATTCCCCCGCCTTCTTCTGCACCTCGTAGTCCTTCGCCTGAACAAAACCCGCAACCAGAACCATCATCAACACCATCATCGCTGTTCTTCTTGCTTTCATCACTTACCTCCTTTTTTTAACGCATTTTGAATATCCTCTTTCAAATCCATGACATTTTCGATACCGACGGAGATACGAACCAGATTATCCTTAATGCCGCGTTTCCGCCGTTCCTCCGGGGGCAGAGAAGCATGACTCATCCGGGCCGGGTAACAGATCAGCGATTCCACGCCGCCAAGGCTCTCCGCCAGCAGGAACAATTTCAGACGCGATACGAACTTTTCCACGGCGGGGAAACCGCCTTTGAGCTCCACACTGATCATGCCGCCGAACCCGTCCATCTGTGAACCGGCAAGCGCATGAAGGACATGGGCGGGCAGCCCCGGATAATAAACCTTCTCGACAGCGGGATGTCCGGAAAGGTACTCCGCCAGTGAGAGCGCATTCTTTTCATGCTCCCGCATCCTTACGGCCAGCGTTTTTATCCCCCGTAAAACGAGCCAGCAGTCCCAGGGGGCGGGAACGGCGCCGGCGGCATTCTGGTAGAATTTCAGATCTTCGTAGAGCTTCTTGCCGGACGTGACCAATGCCCCTCCGATGAGATCGCTGTGGCCCGCAAGATATTTAGTCGTGCTGTGGACGACGATATCGGCCCCCAGTGCAAGCGGCCTCTGAAAATAGGGACTGGCGAAGGTATTGTCCACGGCAAACAGGATGTGCTTTTTACGGGCAACCTCCGCAAGCCCGCGGACATCGGCAATCTTGAGGAGTGGATTGGTCGGTGTTTCCACCCAGATCAGGCGCGTATTCTTCCGGATCGCCTCTCGGAAGGCGCTTACATCCTCAACGTCCACATAGGTCACCGTCACCCCCCAGGGCTTGAACACCTTCTCCAGGAGCCGGTAGGTCCCGCCATAGACGTCATCCCCGCAAATCACGTGGCCGCCCTTCCCCACGAGATTCAACACCGCGGTGGTAGCCGCCACGCCGGAGGCGAAGGCAAGTCCGTATTTCCCGCCTTCGAGCGACGCCAGGGCGTCTTCCAGGACCTTCCGCGTGGGGTTCCCCGTACGCGTATATTCAAACCCCTTGTTTTTGCCGATCGCCTCCTGCTCATAGGTGGAGGTCTGGTAAACGGGAACGATCACCGCGCCCGTCTGCGGATCGGATTGCTGTCCCTTGCGTATGGCCTTTGTTTCGAATCTCATCACTTCTCTTTTGCACCCCAATGACTGTCCGTCTGGAACTTTAAGAAAATGCCGTAGCGCGTTATAGTAAAGAATACTTGCCATTGGTGCAAGTTATTATTTTCATTGGTTCGTTCCTTACTTACTTTCCCACAGCCGCAGGGCATCCGCCGGATTCCCCGTCTCGCCGGTTCAACAATTATCCTTTTCCCCGTTCGGAGGGACCGACTCCGGCAAAGGCGCCGGTTTCCTCCGATCATTATCCCCGCTCTCTGCAGGCGTCCCTTCCTGCGTCTGTCCACCGTGACCGCTCTCGTGCATCATCTGATGCCGCCCTTCACTGCTTTGACCATGACCGTGATCCGTCGCCTGGACAGCCTGGGGAACGTCTTTGCGGCCCTCCCCCTTATGCCCGGTGTCACCGGCAGCATGCATACCGAAAAACATGACGGCCATCATTATCAGTCCGATTGCCCACATCAGGTAAGTCTCCCTTCAAGTTTCATGCGCTTCATGAGCCGGCCCGTGCCCATCACTCACGTGCTGATGCACGGGCCGTTTAAAACATTACCTATTTCCTGCCGACTATTTGTCTGCCTTTAATGTTGCCATCCTTCCCTTTCAGAAAAAGCTTGCCAAGACCTCAATAGCTGTTGTAAAGGGTACTCATACGATTCTGATAATTGGGCGTAGGGATATCGACTGCTTTCTCACTTACTCTCCTGACAAAGGTGGGTGTGTTTAGCGGAGAATACTCTACGCCTATTTTCATTCCCCTATCATCATTGATGATAAAGCCGTGCAGAGAGGTGTTCGCTCGTGTCGTCGCGAAATTCTGCATAGCGGAAACATGGTTTTTAAAATCCGCCGGGGAGGTGCACTTTTTCCACAGGTTGGAATCCAGGGTGTAGGCTTTGTTTACCCCGATTATCGCATCGGGCCCCACGTCGGAACCGCTGTGATAATAATTGATATCGGGGTCTGCTTCGTATCTTTCAAAAGCCAGCGTTACCCCACTGTTGGGGACGATACTGCCATAACCCGCGGCCAGCGCCGGGACACTTCCCAGGGCCAGCGTGAGGCCAACAACCGCAATCATTAAATAACCTCTCGTCTTTTTCATACTGTTCTCCTTTTTTATGCTTTTTTTGACTGGTTAACAACCTATCCGCTCAACGCCGGCACGGATGGGAAGATCGATAGCGTCGACGGTCCCGTGAATGCAACCATTAAAGATTTGTGTCTTTGATGCGTCTCACCTCCTTTCCATCTCTCAACAATGCTGTTCTGGTCCCTTTCTTTTACTGCCATTGAAACGTGGTTATACGGGTTTTGCTATCCGGAAACGTTTCAATCACGCCTCCGGTTCTGAGATCTCCTCCCTGAACGCTCATCATAATCCTGCGATTTCTTGGAAGCCAGATTTCAAAAAAACCGTTTTGCAGGATCGTAATCGTTTCACCCTATTTTTTCTTCCTCCGCCAGAAGTCCATCCGACAAACGCAGAACCCTCCGGGCATACCGGGCGCACTCGGGATTGTGCGTGACCATGATGATAGTCATGCCGTCGGAGTTGAGCTCCTGCAGGAGGTTCATCATTTCCCGGGTGTTCTTCGTATCCAGGTTCCCGGTGGGCTCATCGGCCAACAGGATGGGGGGCTTGTTCACCACCGCCCGTGCAATGGCCACCCGTTCCTGCTCCCCTCCGGAGATCTGGCTGGGAAGTCGTTCACCCTTCCCGGCAAGACCCACCCGGCGAAGGGCCTCTTCGGCCATAGCCCGTTTCTCCTTTTTCTTGATATTGACCGGAGTCAGCGGAAGCATCACGTTTTCCCGCACGGTCAGATAAGGGATAAGGTGAAAGCTCTGGAAGACGAAGCCGAGACGGTTTCGGCGAAAGTCGGCCCTCTCTTCCTGGCCGAGGGCATAGACGTCGATCTTGTCCACCCAGTACTTTCCCCGGCCGGGGCTGTTGAGCGCCCCCATCACGGTCAGGAGCGTTGACTTTCCCGACCCCGATTCACCCATGATCGCGATTAATTCGCCGGACGCAATGTCGAAGTTGATGCCGCGAACGGCCAGGACGGCCGCCTCGCCCTCTCCATATTGCTTGCTCAAGTCGTCGACTCGGATATAGCTCATGTTCCTTTCCTCCTAACCGGCTGTTGAAAAAGTCACGGATCCAGGCTGTTCAAAAATGTCCGGATGCAAGGCCCCCGAAATCCTGAGCCGTGAGGCGTACTTTCTGGTACGTTGAACGGCGAAGGATGAGGGAAACGCAGCAAACGGGCGTTTTTCAACAGCCTGCTAAAGTGCCCGCAGGGCTTCACAAGGATCCAGCCGCGCAGCCAAACGCGCCGGGTAGTAGCTCGCCGCAAGACCGAGAACGATGGCAAGGGCCAGGGCCGCCCCGGCCAGCCAGGGATCAACGGGGACGGCAATGCCGTGGCCGCTGTGACCACTGCCGCCGAAGAATAGGAGTGCGATCTTGGTCGCCCCCAGGCCCAGGAGATAGCCCAGCACTCCAGCCAGAACCGAAACGATCCCCGCTTCCAGCAGAATGATCTTCATGACATGGCTGCTCCGAAAACCGATGGCCCGGAAGATGCCGATCTCGGCGGTCCTCTCCCGTACGCTGCCCATCATGGTCACCAGCACCACCAGTGCGCCCACCAGTACCACGATCGCCGAAAGGCCGTATGATGCCTTGCGGAACTGGTTCAGTGTCTCCATCCGACCTTCCACCACCTGCTTGATGGCCATCACGTTGGCCCCGGGAAGGATTACGGAGATCTGCCGCACCATCTCCTCGATGGGGCAACCGGAGCATAAAGCGGCCACTTCGGCCAGGGATATCCGCCCTTCCTTGTGCAGGATCGATTGGGCGGTTGCGAGGGACGTGAAGAGGATGTGGTCATCCTGGGAACCGGTGGAATCGATGATCCCCGAAACCACAAGACTCCGACCGTTCACCGTTACCGGCTTCCCCACACCAAGCCCCAGCACCCGGGCGGCTTCCGCTCCGGCCAGAACCCCCGCCTCATCCGGAACGCTCCCCTGAACCTTCCACCAGGGGCGGAGTTGGGAAGCGACCTGAAAATCCATCCCG
>CAZTLA010000196.1:0-5733 GCA_964614365.1 uncultured Syntrophales bacterium
GAAAAATTCAGCCGCTGGATGCAGATGGTCTGCGACCGCGGCCTGCATGAGAAGTGCGCCATTTTGGCCGGGGTGACACCGATGAAGTCTGTGGGTATGGCTCGATACATGAAGAATAATGTACCCGGCATGGATGTTCCCGATGATATGATTGAGCGGATGAAAGGGACGCCGAAAGAGAAACAGGCCGAGGAGGGGATCAAGATATGTGTGGAGTCCATTGAGCAGTTGAAGGCGATACCGGGTGTTCGTGGCATTCACATCATGGCCATAGAATGGGAAGAGAAGGTTGCTGAAATCGTAAAAGCCGCCGGATTATTGCCGAGACCGGAAGTGTGAAGTCTTTCCCCCTCACCCTAACCCTCTCCCGCCGGGGGAGAGGGAAATTGAGAGACTCTGCTCCAACAAAGGGGAGGGAACTTAAGTGTGTGTGCTCCAGATGACAGCAGTATAGTCAATTGCCCGTAACTCATAACAGGGAAAACAGGAGCTGCCGATGAATTTAGCATTAAGTTCCGATCTGGCCGGTCAGATCCGCAGGCAGTGCGGTGAAAACGTTTTCTTGTGTTACCAGTGCCAGAAGTGTTCCTCCGGTTGTCCCGTTGCCGAATATTTCGACCTTGCCCCCAACCAGCTTATACGCGCCGTCCAACTCGGACGGAAAGACATGGTTCTGAAGTCAAAGACCTTATGGCTTTGCGCCATGTGCGAAACCTGCGCTGTGCGATGCCCTCACGATATAAACATCACTAAAATCATGGATGTATTAAAGATCATGGCCCAGCAGGAGGGACTCTCATCGCCGCTTCCCTCCGCAGTGCTGTTCAATCAGGCTGCCATGAGAGGCATCCGCCTCTTCGGGAGGATGTATGAAGCGGGTCTGATGGGCGAATTATACATCCGTCAGATGTTCTCAGGCACGCTCGACTACCGGCAGCTCTTTACCAGAGAACTTCCCCTGGCATTAAAGTTGATCAAAAAAAGGAAACTGAAACTTCTTCCTTCTTTTGGAAAAACGGCCATATCGGCGTTGCAATTTCACCCGCCCCCTAACCCCCTCCCGTCACCAAAAGTAGGTGCTTTAAGCAAGGGAGGGGAACATATTACGAAGGCCGGGGGAAGAGAGGGGATCGCCTATTATCCCGGCTGCAGTCTCCACGGCACATCAAGCGAATACGACCTCTCCACCCGGGCCGTTCTTTCCCTACTGGGTGTCACGCTTCATGAGCCGGAAACCTGGAATTGCTGCGGAAGCACTCCCGCCCATTCAACGGATCACTATCTTTCCGTGCTGCTTCCCCTGAGGACCGTGCAGGCTATTGATAAAGCAGGATTCGACACCGTAACCACACCCTGTCCTTCCTGCTTTATTCGCTTAAGAACAGCGCAGAGAGAATGTGGGGATGAAGGGATCAAACAGCGGCTTCGAGCCGAAGTGGGGGAGCTCCCCTCTGAGAATTTGAAGATTGACCATCTTCTTCAGACCGTTACGGAGAGGATCGGTTACGAAAAGATACGGGAAAATGTCATTCGACCGCTACGGGGAATCAAGCTGGTTTGCTACTACGGTTGCATCATCACCCGTCCTCCGAAAATTACCGGAATCAGGGATTACGAATACCCCGGAGGCATGGATACGTTAATGAAGACACTGGGCGCCACTTCTCTTGACTGGTCCTACAAGACCCGCTGCTGCGGCGCGACCCTGAGTATCTCGCAACCGGCGATGGCTCTCCATCTTACACAAAAAATCCTGCAAAACGCCATACAGGTCGGCGCCGATGCCATCGTCGTTGCCTGCCCCCTGTGTCAGATAAATCTTGATGTCCGTCAACAACAGATCAGCGATGAATCGGGAGAGTCTTTCAAGGTGCCTATCATATATTTCACCCAGCTCATGGGATTGGCATTCGGCATGAGCACTTCGGAATTGGGGCTGAATAAACATATCGTTGATCCGGGAGTAATCCTGGGCAAAATAGGGGAGCGGGTCAGTCGGCCCGATGCAACGTTATAGTTTCAAGATTGGTATCTTCTTCTTCCGCCCGTATGAGGCAACCTATGGTAAAGGAGCTTACCCGTGCAGTATTGCAACGCAAGATCGTCGAGCTTGAGAGACGTCTGGCGGAGCATAAGGTCAATGATAATCCCGCCGATATCCCCTCTGATATCAAGGAGGCAATAAAACGTCTCGAAAAAATCGTTGAAATGGGTGACGACGGCATCATCGTTTTTGATGAAGATTCCCGGATAGAATTTGCAAACCAGATGGCCGCCGATATCCTGGGCACTACGAAAGAGGGTATAATCGGAAGCGAATTCTATCTGCTTATCGGGAAAAGCGACCAGGAATTTCTAAAGGATATGGTGGCCAGAGGAAGCGGAGTTGGTCAGAAGTTCTGCACGGAAATGGCGATCAGAACGTCCCGTGGGAACCTCATACAGGCGGAAGTGTGTATCGCTCCCGCAGAAACCGAAGATGGCGGAAGGAAGACTTATGCCTATATCAGGGACATCACGGAAAGAAAAAAATATGAGCGGGAGCTGAAAGAATCGGAAGAAAAATTCCGCAATCTCTTTGAACGGGTGCGCCATGGCCTGTACATAAGCTCCAAAGAAGGACGTTTCCTTGATTGTAACCCGATTCTTCTTGATATCCTGGGCTACGAAACGAAGGATGCATTTCTGAAAATCGACATAGTGCATGATCTTTACACGAAACCGGAAGACCGTCTGGAATTTCAAAAACTGATTGAAAAGCAGGAATTTGTAAGAGATCTGGAAGTAGAATTTAAGAAGAAAAATGGGGAAACAATTACCGTGCTGCTGACCGCGCACGTGAAAAGAGATGAAAAAGGGGTCGTGATCGGCTACGAAGGTCTTATCATCGACATTTCCGAAAGAAAGAGGATGGAGAAGGAGCTTCGGGAAGCAAATGAATTTTTGACCCGGCTCATCGAAAGTTCCGTGGACGGCATCATCGTGGCCGACGCGGACGGCAAGGTGCTCATTTTTAATAAAGGCGCTGAAAATATGCTGGGATACAAAGTCGATGAAGTCGAAGGGAAGATGAACATTCGCAGCATTTACCCGCCGGGAGTCGCCAAAGAGGTAATGCAGAAACTGAGGAGCCCTGATTTCGGAGGCGTGGGAAAGCTTTCCTCCTTCCCGCTGCTTTTTCGCCGCAAGGACGGGGAATTGATCGAAGGTGATCTTTCCGCCTCACTCATCTATGACGAGAGGGGAAACGAGCTTGTCAGCGTCGGAATATTCAGGGATTTACGGGAAAGACTGGGAATCGAACGGGAACTCAGAAAAACTCAGGAAGCGCTCCTCCAGGCGGAAAAGCTTGCCGCCATGGGAAGGCTTACCTCTCAGATCGCCCACGAGTTGAATAATCCGATCTACGGTATCATGAATACCCTGGAACTCCTCAAATCCGAGGTGCCGCTGCAAAGCAAAAGAAGACGCATACTGGAATTATCCCTTTCCGAGACGGTGAGACTTTCTGAGATGCTGCGCAGCATGCTCAGTTTTTCCAAACCGGAAGAAGAAAAAAGGACGCCAACGAAGATCAATGACCTCATCGAGGGGATCCTGCTGGTTATGGAAAAGCAGATGCGGGAGGAGAACATCAGGGTAACGACGGCTTTCTCCAAAGACATGCCCGAAGTCATGGCATCCACCAATCAGATAAGACAGGTCATGCTCAACATGATCAAGAATGCAAAAGAGAGCATGACGGCGGGTGGAATCCTGAACGTCAGAACGATGCAGAGCGCCGGAAACATCCTTATTATTATCAGAGATACGGGGACGGGAATACCTGAGGAAATCCGGGACAAGATATTTGAGGCGTTTTTTACCACCAAGCAGAAGGTTAAGGGGGTGGGATTGGGATTGTCCGTCTGTTACGGCATCGTCAAAGACCACGGTGGGGAAATTAACGTGGAGAGCGAAGTGGGCAAGGGTACAACGTTCATCATCAGTTTACCCATTCAGGGAAGAACATAACTTTCTTACCCGACCATAATAACCTGTCACGGGAAAATGGACAAATGTGACGCAAACAATTTCAATGAGGATATGACCATGGAAATGCTAACGGTATCCCAGGCAAGTAAATACTGTGCTGTGCCGACGGAAACGATAATAAGCTGGATTGAATCGGGCGATCTTTCCGCGGATAAAACCGTCGGCGGACATCGCCGCATTAAGAAGGATGACCTTGATGCGGTTCTAAAGAAGAAAGGCATTTCTTTGCCCGGTGAAGCAAAAAAGGAGGCGAGAAAAAAGATCCTTGTGGTCGATGACGATAAAATCATCGTGGAGACAATTGTGCAAGCACTGGAGGAAGACGAATACGGATATGAAATGATCTCGGCTGCCGACGGCTTCGAGGCGGGTCTGCAGGTCAGTCATTTCAAGCCTGATCTCCTCATCCTCGACATTAATATGCCCGACATAAACGGATACGAGGTCTGCAGGCGAATCAAAAACAATCCCGATGTCATGGACACGAAGATTATCGTGCTGTCGGCCTATCTCAATGAAGAGGCATTCGATCAGATGAAGAGCTATGGGGCGGATGCTTGTTTCTCGAAGCCCCTGCCGCTCGCACAATTAAAGCATGAGGTGGCAAAACTGTTGAGACTAAAAGAGTGAGGGGATTATGCGGTTAGCCGATAATTTAAGAAAGAAAAAGTTCGTCGTTACGTCGGAACTTCAGCCACCTATTGGAATAGGGGGGAGTGAGTTCATCAACAATGTGGAGCGGATCAGGGGAAGGGTGGACGCGCTGACCGTTCCCGAGCTCAAACTTGAAGGACTGGTTACCGACACGATGGGGACCTGCAAGATATTGAGGGAGCAGCAATTCGACCCGATCCTGCAAACCACCTGTCGTGACAGGAACAGGGTGGAACTGCAGGAGTACCTGCTCAAGGCATCGGAGGCGGGCATAGAAAATATCCTTACCTTTACGGAAGACTACCGGATCACCGGCGACAGTCTGCAAGAGATCATGTTCTTTCACGTAGATTCGGGCAAACTCTTTTCCGTCGTTGAAAATATCCGCGAGGGGCAGGATATTTCCGGGAAGGAATTGCCCACCAAGGCCGGTTTCTGCATCGGTTCCGGCATCGACTCCCGGTGGGGCAAACAAGTGCCGGATATGCAGTTAAAGGAAATGGAAGCGCTGGCAGGCTTTGGCGCCCAGTATTTCCTCTCCACTCCGGTGTTTGATCTTGATTCCTTCAATCAATTCATGAAGCGCCTAGAGCCGCTCCGGGTTCCTGTCATCGCGGAAATTATTCTCGTGAGGACCGCCGAGATGGGACTTTTCCTGAACAAACATGTACGGAGCGGGATGGTGCCCGTGCGGATTATCGAGAAATTGTCAAAGGCGCCGGACAAGGAAAAGGCGAGCATCGAGATTGTAACTGATCTGGTGAAGGGGCTCAAGGATCTCTGCCAAGGGGTGCACCTTATTCCCATCGGTGCAGAGGACCGGATTTCCAAATACCTTGAGGCGGCAAAACTTTCATCTCTATAGGGGAAGATGAATGTTCGACGACATGAGTGATCGGAAAAAACTAAAGGTGGGAGCCGCCATGGTTGTGGGCGGGGGGATAGCCGGTGTACAGGCCTCTCTCGATTTGGCCAATTCGGGGATCAAGGTTTATCTCCTCGAATCATCTCCTGCCATCGGCGGTCGGATGGCGCAGTTGGACA
>CAZTLA010000197.1:0-5597 GCA_964614365.1 uncultured Syntrophales bacterium
AACCTGCGCTTTAATTTTGAGCATCTTCGTATTCAAGGTTTTTCCGGACTGTTTTTTCGACGGCAAAGGATTAACTGCATTTAAAATCATCAGCGAGTACATTATTTGCGTTTTCCTGCTCATTGCCCTTGTTTTATTCTATCAGAAAAAAGCATTTTTTCACGGCAGAGTAATAACATTCATTATAGCCTCCATTGTCGTCACTATTCTTTCCGAATTATGTTTCACTCTGTATATGGATGTGTATGGATTTCTCAATATGCTGGGGCATTACTTGAAAGTCCTATCAGTTTATTTCATTTATAAGGCCATCGTGGAGACGGGGCTTACTCAACCGTACAACCTCATTTTCAGGGAATTGAAAAAAAATGAGGGTGAGTTGCGGAAGGTGAAGGATGACCTGGAAATCCGGGTGTGGGAGAGAACCGCGGAACTTGCGCGGGCCAACGAAGAATTGAAGGAAGAAATCGCCCAGCGCAAGCAGGCCGAAGGGAAAGTGCATGAGCTCAATGAGGAGCAGGAGCAGCGGGTCGTCGAACGCACGGCGCAGTTGGAAGCCTCCAACAAGGAACTGGAGGCATTCAGCTATTCGGTTTCGCACGACTTGCGAGCCCCTCTCCGCGCCATAGACGTGTTCTCGCGCAAGGTTCTCGAAGACTACCGGGACAAGCTCGACGAGGAGGGAAAGCGGTTTCTGAACGTCATCCGAAAGAACACGCAGAAGATGGGGCAACTCATTGATGACCTTCTCGCCCTTGGGCGTGTCGGAAGGCAGAAGGTGGCGGCATCGGAAATCGATATGGGCGGTCTTGCCCGAACGGTATATGACGATATGAATACATCGGTTTCCGGCAGGGCGATTACGTTCACCGTAGATGCTCCGCCGCCTGCGCTTGCCGATGAATCGTTGATTCGCCAGGTTCTCGTGAATCTCCTTGCGAACGCCGTAAAATTCACTCAACCGCGGAGCGACGCCCGGATCGAGTTCGGCGGAAGGGTTGACGGCGACGAGAAGGTCTATTACGTCAAGGACAATGGCGTGGGTTTCGATATGCGGTACCGGGGGAAATTATTCGGTCTTTTTCAGCGCCTGCACGGTGCGGATGAATTCGAGGGAACGGGTGTCGGACTCGCCATTGTCGAGCGCATCATTGTCATGCACGGGGGCAGGGTATGGGCCGAGGGTGAGATCGACGAAGGCGCGAGCTTCTAGTTTAGCGTCACTTCCCGAAACTGACCCTTATCCGTTTCTCTGGGAAGGGCGAAAAAAGGTCGTGCCGTCGTCAACCGCTTTCGTATCCCACGATTAGCCGCGGGGCAGCGAACTTTTGTTAAGAAAGAGTGTTCACATATTTAACACCTATCTCCTTCTTAATTAGTTGATTTTTATATATATAAACAGATGTAAAGATTATTAATATGGATATGTTAATAAATTTAACATTTACCCCCCGTCTATTGACTTCCCAAAGAACATCCTCAATCTTCTACTCATTTATATAAGTGCTTATTATTATTAAGTGCTCTTCGCCCACGCTGGTGATTATCCGGTTTTTTCTATTTTGGCATATTTATTGGATTATTAATGAGTAAAGAAAAAATACACGAAAGGAGGAAATGGTTATGAAACTCATGATGTTAATCATCATCTGCGCGTTAGGGTTAGTGCTGCCGTTGTTTTGGCTCCTTGGAACGATAGCGGGCATCGTTTCTTATTGTCAGCATTGGAAGCGTACAGTTCCTAAAGAGGGGATTGTCGTCCTTAATCCGCACCTGGGACTCACCATGGCCGATGGCGGCGAGTCTATTACGAAAGAGGAAGAAAAGTAGGCAGTATTTAATCAGGCTGCCCTACCCGCATTGCTCTGATCTCCCCAGAGAGGATAATGCCGGAAAGTTGTGGTGACAAATCATGGGTGGTGGATTAACCCCGATCCGGGGTTTGCGATAGACGATGGCCGCAATCAGATTGGCGAAGAGAAACAAGGAGGGGAGAAGAGGAGATGAATACTCATGGGAATTGACAGAAGGATTTTTCTAAAGTGGCTGGGAACGGGAATCGCCGTGGCAGCGCCGGCTGGGATAGCCGCAGGCAGTCTTTTGTTACCGGTCAAACCTGCCGCGGGAGCGGTTGCCGCAAATAAGGAATTTATGGGGGTGCTTGTCGATACCACCCGGTGTGTTGGATGTCGAAGCTGCGAAATGGCATGCGCCGATGCGCACAGTTTGCCGACCCCGGACAGCAATACATCGGCATTGGACAAGAACCGGCCCACATCGGCGAAACAATGGACAGTGGTCAATCGCTATAAAACGGACAAGGGGGAGGTTTTTGCGAAAAAGCAATGCATGCACTGCAATCAGCCGGGCTGTGTTGCAGCATGCCTGGTAAAGGCAATGGAAAAAAGGAAAGAAGGAGCGGTTACCTGGGACGCCAATTGCATGGGTTGCAGATTTTGCATGGTTTCCTGTCCCTTCGACATTCCCAAGTTTGAATATGACAGCGCTGCTCCCAAAATCCAAAAGTGCAGCCTCTGCTGGGAAAGACTTCAGAAAGGAGAAAAGCCTGTCTGTGTGGAAGCCTGTCCGGCGGAAGCCCTTACCTTTGGCACCAGGCGGGAGCTCATTGAAGAGGCAAACAGACGAATATACCGGGATTCCGGGAAATATATCACCCACATTTACGGAGAGCATGAAGTAGGCGGCACCGGGTATCTTTATTTATCATCGGTTCCGTTTGATCAGATCGGCTTCCGGACCGATCTGGGAACAACCGCGTATCCGGAATATAGCAAGGGATTTCTCTATTCAGTTCCCATTGTTCTTCTTCTCTGGCCCGCATTATTAGTCGGAGTAAACACCATAACGAAACGGGAAGGTGAAGTGAGAAGAAAAGAAGGAGGAGAAATACGATGAACACCGTGGAATCGACAGCAGTGACAGCGACAGCGACAGAAGAAACAAGAGAGTTTAAAGACATTGTGGCCTTCATCCGCAGCGAATTGAAACCAAAAGGGAAGATTTTCACGCCTTTCAATATAATCTCCGCCCCGATAATTCTTCTCGGCGCCTTTCTTATTGTATACCGTCTCGTAAAGGGTCTTGGCGCCGTGACCAATCTTTCCCAGGATTTCCCCTGGGGAATATGGATCGGTTTTGATGTGATGGTGGGCGTTGCCTTTGCCGGAGGCGCCTATGTTCTTACCTTCGTGGTCTATGTTCTCCGATCGGAAAAATATCATTCCATCATCAGGGCCACCGTCTTAAACGGACTCCTTGCGTATATATTTTATGCGGGAGCAATTTTCCTTGATCTCGGTCGCTGGTGGAATATCACCAATCCGCTGTTTGGAAATAAATTCGGGGCAAATTCCGTGCTCTTTCTTATTGCCTGGCACTTTTTGCTGTATATGATTGCCGAGTTTGTTGAATTCTCTCCGGCAATCGCTGAGTGGCTTGGTCTCAAAAATATCAGGAAGTTCCTTGGTTCGCTTACCATAGGCGCGGTTGTGGTCGGCATTGCGCTCTCTACCCTTCATCAATCAGGTCTGGGGGCATTATTTATGATGGCGAAGGGAAAGATTCATCCTTTATGGTATACGGAATTTATCCCCGTACTTTTCTTTGTTTCCAGCATCTTTGCCGGACTTTCCATGGTGATATTTGAAGGAACGATAAGCCACCGTGTCTTCAGCGATCAGATAGACCATGCAGATCATGCGTCTTATGATAATATTGTCATAGGGTTGAGCAAGGGATGCGCCGTCGCCATGTTTGTCTATTTCTTTGCGCAACTTCTCATATTTATTCATGGGTGGCACTGGGCGCTCTTAAACACTCCCATGGGGTACTGGTACCTTGCCGAGATGATTGGACTGGTCGCTATCCCCTGCTTCATGTTTTTCCATGGTGCCCGATACGGAAACCTTTTTCTCATCCGCATAGCCGCCATTCTTACCCTGATCGGAATCATCATGAATCGGCTTAATATCTCCATCATTGCGTTTAAATGGTGGATACCGTTCAGTGAGCGATATCTCCCTTCCTGGATGGAGATTGTAATCACCCTCGCCATTATATTTACCGAGGTCTGGGCATTCCGATGGATAGTGAACCGGATGCCGGTGTTCCGCAAACCCCCCGCATGGGCGGAAGAGAAGCATTCATAAACATTGAGAGAAAGGAGATGAGACACCATGGAAGGCTTCACCTACGTAGATATCTTCGCAACAAAGGGTATTGAATATCTGCTGGTAATCAGTTTTCTGCTGCTTTTCACTCTCTTCTGGAGGATGGTAAGCAGACCCGCAAAAGCCCTGTATGAGGCGGCCGAGAGGGTTATCCCGGCGATCAGTGAATGGTTCCATTTTCCGGAGAAGAACGTCTATTACCATCAGGGGCATAGTTGGGCAATACCGGAGAGCGGCGGTGTGGTGAGAGTCGGGATTGACGATTTTGCCCAGAAGCTGGTGGGCAAGATCGATGCCGTATTATTTCCTCAGGTTGGTTCGCAGGTTCGGCAGGGAGAAAAGGCCTGGGGCCTGCGTGTGGGCTCAAGAACGATTGACATGCTCTCGCCGGTGGATGGGAAGATACTGGAAATTAACAAGGACCTGTTGCGTTCACCGGAAAGCATCAGCAAAGATCCTTATGGTCAGTCCTGGCTGATGAAAGTTCAGGCGCCAAGAATCTCCGCTAACCTGAAGAATCTATTGTCGGGCCGGCTTGTGGGAAAATGGATGGAAGGGGTAAGGGAAAACCTGTTTGCTCGCATGAATTACAATCTTGGCGCCGTATCCCAGGATGGTGGTGTGCTGGTTGACGGGATAGCAAGAAGTTTGGATCGGGAGAAGTGGGACAAGATAGCAGAGGAATTCTTCCTGATTTCATAAAATGTCAAGGCAGAGAAAAAATGACCTCAATGAGCGCAAAAAATAAAAGCCATCCCCTGATACCTGAGGGAGAGCGGAAGTGTATCTGGATGATGACCGGATTGATATCCTACAAACTGTGCGACAGAAACTATCAGTGTGAGTTCTGTCCTTTTGACCAGGCAATAAGAAATGAGGAATGTGGGGGAGGTGATTTTCAGGAATTGGAAGACGATTGGATGGAGGGATCGCTCCAAGGTGGTCCCGCTGCCCGGATTAATGCATCTATCTTTTATCACCCCGATCATTGCTGGGTGAAGGTGGGAAATCCTGAACAAGTGAGGGTAGGCATAGATGATCTGTTGGCCCAGCTCATTACGAATATCGAGGTAGTTATCCTGTCACAGGTTGGGAGCCTTGTCGGCCGGGGAGAATGCTGTGCCCACATTATCCAGGAGGATTACATCCTGCCCGTTACTTCTCCGCTTTCCGGCTCCATCCAAACGGTAAATCCACGTCTGCAAAAGGAGCCCAAACTCATAACCGATGATCCGAGAGGCGACGGCTGGCTCATAACGATAAAACCGGACAATCTTGAAAGTGATCTGAAAAAACTTCTTTTTGGGAGAAAAGCGCTCTCATGGTATCAACGGCAGGAAAAGGAAATAATTGCCCGGACCGACTTGATACTGAAACGCAACCCACAGGGAGTGGGGCCAACCATGC
>CAZTLA010000198.1:0-5579 GCA_964614365.1 uncultured Syntrophales bacterium
AGGTACCTGGCAAGTTCTTTCTCGCCTTTGATTGCCAGAAGGTCGTGGGGATTGTTTACCCCGTCCATAAGAGGCTCACCGGCGGTGACCCGGTCTCCTTCCTGCACACTGACGTGCTTCCCTTTCGGTATGAGATATTCTTTTGGCTCTTCCAGGTCAGGGGTAACCACCACCTTTCGTTTCCCCTTGGCATCCTTCCCGTAGGATACCACTCCATCGATCTCACTGATAACGGCAAAGTCCTTCGGCTTTCGGGCTTCAAAAAGTTCAGCCACCCGAGGAAGTCCTCCCGTAATATCCTTGGTTTTGGTCGTTTCCCGCGGGATCTTGGCGATAATATCGCCGGCGCTTACCGGGTCGCCTTCAGAAACCACGATGTTGGCGCCCACCGACAGGAGATGCCTCGCCACCGCGTCCATACCGGGGACCTTGGCGGTCTTTCCTTTCTTGTCCTTGATGGATACCCGGGGACGCAGATCGGCGCCCTTGAACTCCACAATCACCTTCCGGGAAAGGCCGGTGACTTCATCGACCTGTTCCTGCATCGTCTTACCCTCGATGATATCCCCGAACTTTACCGTCCCATCAACCTCGGCAAGAATCGGTATGGAGAAGGGATCCCATTCAGCAAGGAGATCGCCGCTTTTGACGACCTTGCTGTCACTGACCTTAAGGTGGGCGCCGTAGGGGACGGTGTACTTACCGCGGCTTCTGGCCTGCTCGTCGAGAACGTGCACCTCCCCATGCCGGTTCATGACGACAAAATTCCCGTCCTTCGTTTTCACGGTATTCAAGTTCACAAACTTCACCACACCGTCATGTCTTGCCTCCAGGGTGGAATGTTCATCAAACTTTGCCGTACCGCCGATATGAAACGTCCGCATGGTCAACTGCGTGCCCGGTTCGCCGATTGACTGGGCGGCCACGATGCCGACCGCTTCCCCGATGTTCACGAGGTGACCATGCGCCAGATCCCTCCCGTAACACATGGCGCAGACGCCGTGCTTGGATTTGCAGGTCAATACGGAACGGATATTGACCTTCTCTATGCCTGACCGGTCGATTTTCTCCGCAAGAAATTCATCGATTGCCTGGTTCGGCTCCACCAGAACCTCCCCGGTGAAGGGATCCTTGATTTCCGTCAGGGCGACCCTTCCCAAAACGCGCTCGCCCGCCGTCTCGATGATCTCCCCGCCTTCCATCAGGGCGTACACGTGTATCCCGTCGATGGTGCCGCAGTTCTCCTCGGTGATAATACAGTCCTGAGCCACATCTACCAGCCGCCGGGTAAGATATCCTGAATTGGCGGTCTTGAGCGCCGTATCGGCTAACCCCTTCCGGGCGCCGTGGGTGGAAATAAAATACTGGAGGACGGTCAACCCCTCCCGGAAATTCGCGGTAATCGGGGTCTCGATAATTTCACCGGACGGTTTGGCCATTAATCCTCTCATCCCCGCGAGCTGTCTGAGTTGCACGGCGCTCCCCCTCGCGCCGGAGTCGGCCATCATGTATATGGGGTTGAAACTCTCTATTTTCTCCTTCGCGCCGTCTGCTCCCTTCACTTCCTCACTGCTGATGCCTACAAGCATTTCCGAAGCGATATTTTCCGTAGACTGGGCCCAGATGTCTATCACCTTGTTGTACCGCTCTCCATCCGTGATGAGACCGTCCATGTACTGTTTCTGTATCTTCAATACATCCTTATCCGCCTTGGCTACGATCTCCTTCTTGTTGGCGGGAATGATCATATTGTGAACCGCAAAGGAGACGCCGGAACTGGTGGCATATTTAAAACCGAGGTCCTTCAAGCGGTCGGCAAGCAACACGGTTGTTTTATCGCCGCAGGTCCGGTAACAATAATCAATGAGGTTAGCCAGTTCCTTCTTGTTCATCACCTTGTTGATGGCATCAAAGGGAATAGCACCGGGAATGATCTCAGAGAGCACCACCCGGCCCACCGTCGTATCCTTCAATTCGCCCTCTATCCGGACTTTTACATTCGCATGGAGATCGACCGCGCCGGCATCCAGGGCGCCCCTGACCTCCTCGGGTCCGGAAAATTTCATCCCCTCGCCCGTGACGCCCGGCTTTACCCTCGTAAGATAATAGATCCCAAGGACAATATCCTGGCTGGGAATAATAATAGGCTTGCCGTTTGCCGGAGAGAGGATATTGTTGGTCGACATCATCAAAACTCTTGCTTCCGCCTGCGCTTCGATCCCCAGGGGCACGTGAACGGCCATCTGATCGCCGTCGAAATCGGCGTTGAACGCCGTACACACAAGAGGATGAAGCTGTATGGCCTTGCCCTCTATCAGTACGGGCTCAAAGGCTTGCAGACCAAGCCTGTGCAGCGTGGGCGCCCGATTCAGCATCACGGGATATTCACGAACAACTTCATCCAGGGCATCCCATACCTCGGCGGTTTCTTTCTCCACCAGCTTCTTGGCGCTTTTCACGGTCGTGACGTAACCCTTTTCCTGCAAACGGTTATAGATAAAGGGTTTGAAAAGCTCCAGCGCCATTTTCTTCGGGAGTCCACACTGGTGCAACCGCAGGTCGGGGCCTACGACAATGACGGAACGCCCGGAATAATCGACCCGCTTGCCGAGAAGGTTCTGCCGGAACCTCCCCTGTTTCCCCTTCAACATGTCGGAAAGGGATCTGAGCGGCCTCTTGTTGGAGCCGGTGATGGCCCGCCCCCTCCTGCCGTTGTCGAAAAGGACGTCAACGGCTTCCTGAAGCATCCTCTTTTCATTTCTGATGATAATCTCGGGCGCATTCAACTCCTGAAGACGCTTCAGCCGGTTATTCCGGTTAATCACCCGCCGGTAAAGATCATTGAGATCGGATGTGGCGAAACGCCCGCCATCCAGAGGAACCAAGGGCCGCAGATCCGGCGGAATCACCGGCAATACCGTGAGGATCATCCATTCCGGCCTGTTGGCGGACTTCTTCAGCGCCTCCACCACTTTCAATCTCTTGACGATTTTTTTTCGCTTCGTATCGGAAACCGCCGCCTTCAATTCCGTGCGCAGTTCCTCGTCAAGTCCGACCACGTCTATTTTTTCCAGGATGGTCCGTATCGCTTCGGCGCCGATCCCCACTTCAAAGGCATCGGCTCCATGCCGCTCCCGCATCTCGCTGAGCTCTTCCTCAGAAAGAAGCTGTTTTTCCTTGAGCGGCGTATTTTTGGGATCGAGCACAATCCATGCCTCGAAATAAAGAACCTTTTCCAACTCCTTCAAGGTGAGATCGAGAACGTTTCCGATGCGGCTGGGGAGACTCTTTAAGAACCAGATATGCGCTACCGGCGTCGCCAGGGTAATATGTCCCATTCTCTCCCTGCGCACCTTGGATTGAATGACCTCGACACCGCATTTCTCACAGACGACACCCCGATGTTTCATCCGCTTGTAACGGCCGCAGAGGCACTCGTAATCCTTCACCGGGCCAAAGATTTTTGCGCAAAAGAGTCCGTCCCGTTCAGGTTTGAATGTCCTGTAGTTGATCGTCTCAGGTTTCTTTACCTCTCCATGTGACCACGAAAGGATCTTTTCCGGAGAGGCAATAGAAATCTTAATGGAATTAAACCTGATAGGATCTTTCGGTTTTTCAAAATAGCTGACAGCGTCTTCCACGAATTTAATCTCCTGGTTTCCTGAATATTACCATGCCCGGGGGTGGAATATCCCGCTCCCGGGACACGGCATATTTACTCTTCTTCAATCAACTCCACATCCAGAGAAAGGCTCTGCAGTTCCTTCACCAGAACGTTGAAGGATTCTGGCAGTCCCGGCTCGGACGTGTGTTCACCTTTCACGATTGCCTCGTAAATCCTTGTCCTGCCCGCCACGTCGTCGGACTTGACCGTCAGGAATTCCTGCAGCGAGTAGGCGGCGCCGTATGCTTCCATTGCCCAGACCTCCATTTCC
Organism: uncultured Syntrophales bacterium; assembly: GCA_964614365.1. Classification (GTDB taxonomy): domain Bacteria; phylum Desulfobacterota; class Syntrophia; order Syntrophales; family JACQWR01; genus JACQWR01. Next base: position 3,936 of record CAZTLA010000198.1, read on the forward strand.
CCCAGCCGCTGCCCGCCGAACTGCGCTTTACCGCCGAGCGGCTGCTGGGTAACCAGCGAGTAGGGGCCGATGGATCGGGCATGGATCTTGTTGTCGACCAGGTGGTGGAGCTTGAGCATATAGATGATCCCTACCGTTATCTCCTGATCGAAGGGTTCCCCGGTCCGGCCGTCGTAGAGGACGGTCTGGCCCGTTTCGGGTTGACCGCCGGCGCTGAGCATATCCCTGATCTCACTTTCCTTGGTACCGTCGAACACGGGCGTAGCCACGGGAATGCCGTTTTTCAGACGTTTGACAAATCGGCTGACCTCTTCCTCGTCGGCGCCATCGATAAACCGGCTGAATTCCGGTGAGGAATAGACGGCCTTCAATTCTTTTCGAATACGGTCGGCGCTCTGGGTTTTTTCGAGCATTGCGATGATCTTTGCGCCCACCCCTTTCGCCGCCAGCCCCAGATGCGTTTCCAGAATCTGTCCCACGTTCATACGCGAAGGAACGCCCAGGGGATTGAGCACGATATCCACCGGCGTACCGTCCTCGAAGTAGGGCATATCTTCTTCCGGAAGGATACGGGATAAAACGCCCTTGTTGCCGTGACGTCCCGCCATCTTGTCTCCCACGGAGAGTTTCCGCTTGATTGCGACGTAGACTTTTACCAGCTTGATAACTCCCGGTGGAAGTTCATCGCTGGCTTTTACCTTTTCCATTTTCTCCTCAAAGAGGGCATCTATGACCTCCGTCCTCTTGCGAAGGTTCGAGAGCAGTATGCCCATCTTTTCTTCCGTAGCCTCCGCATTGGTCAGGGTTATGCCTTCCCAGAGACCAACGGGAACCTTCGCCAGAATATCCTTGGTAATGACTTCGCCCTTTTTCAGGTATATTTTCTTCTTTTTCTCATCCATGAGCCTTGCCGCGACGGTTTTTCCGCTGAGCATGGCGGCGACTTTACTCCTCACGCTTTCGGTAATGATGGCTATTTCATCATCCCGGTCCTTCTCCAACGCCTGTATCGCTTGCTCTTCGATGAACTGGGAGCGATGATCCTTCTCCGCGCCTTTCCGGGAGAATACCTTCGCATCGATTACGGTGCCTTCCACGCCGGGAGGAACCCGAAGAGACGTATCGCGCACATCGCTCGCCTTCTCGCCGAATATCGTGCGAAGAAGTTTTTCTTCCGCAGACAACTGGGTTTCGCCTTTGGGCGTGATCTTTCCCACAAGGATGTCCCCCGGTTTCACCGCCACGCCGATACGTATAATGCCGCTTTCATCAAGATTCCTGAGGGCATCCTCTCCCACATTCGGAATGTCCCGGGTGATTTCTTCCTTGCCGAGCTTTGTATCCCTGGCCATGGTCTCGAACTCCTCTATATGAATAGAGGTATAGATGTCATCCTTGACGATCCGTTCGCTGACCAGAATGGAATCTTCGTAGTTGTAGCCGCCCCAAGACATGAAGGCCACCATCACATTCCTGCCCAAGGCAAGTTCACCGTTATCGGTGGCGGGCCCATCAGCGATGATGGCGCCCTCCTTTATCCGGTCCCCTTTATTGACGATCGGTTTCTGATTGAAGCAGGTATCCTGGTTCGAACGCTGGTATTTGGCCAAATTGTAAATATCCACGCCCGCATCGAGACCGTCC
>CAZTLA010000199.1:0-5568 GCA_964614365.1 uncultured Syntrophales bacterium
GTGAGGGTGGGGGCAAAGAAGACCGGTTCAAGGATGGCGGCTTCGTGTAGAAAAAAGCGGAAAAAGAGATCGACACGGTTTTTTCTTTGGGCCTCATCAGCAGGGTCGATGAGAACGGACAATGCCGCGCGCTCGAATATCTGGACGAACTGGGAATCCCCCAGCCGCATCGGGGGAAAGTCAACGTGGGGCTCGGGAAACCGCTGTCTTTTGATTAACAAAGGGGATGAGCAAAGGAGATGAAGAGATGACCCATTCACTGCACCGCTCCGGCGATATCGAATCGCAGAAAAAAGACTTTGTCTGGTTTATGTACCAGACAAAAAATGTCAATGACAAAAATATCAAACCCAAGGCGCTGGAATTCATTGCCGTTGCCGAGGCTGCCGGGTCCGAAAACTGGGGGGACGTGAAAACCGGGCCCACCGTCATGTATTCCTCCGATTACATCAAGAGCCGCCTATCGGACAAAACGCGCATCCGCGGCGTTTTTACCAAACGGGAACAGGTTGTTGAATTTTTGAAGAAGATCAAAAGGAAAGACTTGGGCATGTCGGTTGTCATATCCGGTGTCTTATCCGAAGTGCTGCCCGCATGCAAAGAGGCGGGCGTTATTCCTCATTCGGTAAATTATTCACTGGGGATATGGGGCAAAAAAGAAAATCTCCCCGACGAGGCGACGCTGTCCGTCACGACCATGTGCGGCCACCATATGATTTCGCCGAAGTTTGTCAAGCACATAATGAACCAGGTGAAAAAAGGGAAAATGACATCCGAGGAAGGCGCGTTGCAACTCGCCACATTTTGCTACTGCGGCATATTTAATCACAAACGATGCGGCGACATCATCAGGAAAAATACCACCGAACAGAAGGAGACGTAAGCCCGGCGCTTTGACGGTCAGCCGACCCGAGAGTCCTCTTTTTCTTGCGCTTCCCGTATCCCCCGTGCTACTACTGTCCCGCTTTCGCGTCGCAAAGCGGCTGCATCTTTACGGAAGGGGACGTGCATGCTGTTCCTCTATAACATTCTGTTGTGGCTTGCCTCGCCCGTTGTTGCCTTCTATTACGGAGGCAAAATGGCGTTTACGGGGAAGTACCGGAAGGGCTTCGGCCAGCGGTTCGGCATCCTGCCGCCGGAAATTCTCACCGGCATCAAGGACGGCAGTCCCCGCATATGGGTGCATGCCGTGTCCGTCGGCGAGGTGACGGCTGCCGCGCCGGTCATCTCCTCCCTGCGTGACACGTTTCCCGACGCCTGCATTCTTCTTTCCACGAGTACGAATACGGGACAGGAAATGGCTCATCGCATCGTCACGGGAGCCACCGCCTTCGTCTACTACCCCTTGGACATCTCTTTCGCGGTGCGAAAGGTTGTGGATCAGGTGCGGCCGGATGTGTTGGTGCTTCTGGAGACGGAATTGTGGCCCAATTTCATCCGGTATTGCCGGTTGCGGGGGGTCGGGATCGTTCTCATAAATGGCCGCCTTTCGCCGCGCTCCTTCAGGAGATACGCGCTGACGCGGTTCTTCTGGAAAGGCATACTCGACGGTATTGATGCAATGGGAGTGATTTCGGAGACTGACGCTGAGCGGTTTCGGTTCCTGGGGGTCTCACCCGCCCGGCTCCATGTCTTCGGTAATGCAAAATATGACAGCCTGGCGGCCAAGGCATCCCCCTCGCTTCGGGAGGAGATAGCTGCGCGCCTGGATATCGGGCCGGGGGATTGCGTCCTGGTGGCGGGCAGCACCCACGAAGGCGAGGAGGAAATCATTTTCCGGATTTACCGCGAGCTTCTGACGACGTATGCCGACTGTAAGCTGATCATCGCGCCGCGCCACGTCGAAAGAACACAATCGGTACTGGCCCTGGCGGCTGAAAACGGTTTTACCGATACCATTATGATGACGGCAATCAACGGCGGCAGGAAACGCCGCGGCGAAGGGGTTATCGTTATTGACGTCATCGGCGAACTGTTCAGGGTATACAGTCTGGCTACTGTGGTTTTTTGCGGGGGCAGCCTCGTGCCCAAGGGCGGGCAGAACATCATCGAAGCCGCCGCCTGGGGCAAGGTGATTCTGTACGGTCCATTCATGGACGATTTCCGGGAGGAACGGGATATCCTGGAAAAGGCGGGCGCCGGGACGACGGTGAGGGATGGGCGGGAGCTGCTTGAAGCGATCCTGAATTTCCTGGCCGATCCGGTCTCCCGTGACCAGCGGGGAGGGGAGGGAAGACGCCTGGTCGCCGCAAATGCAGGGGCGGCCCAGCGGTATGCCTCGCTTGTGCACAAGGTGTTGAAGGATGGGTAAGACGGGAAGGCGAGGAAGGGGCAGTGGCGCGACTCACGCCCATTTTCCCTTTGCCCCGTAATTTGGGGTTATTGCTTCCAGCCGCGTAATGAGGGGAAGTATCGTAACGGGATTGAGGGCCGATACGGCAATCGCGTCGAACTGCCGGCAGAGATCCCGAAGAATCTGCTTGTGGGGAAATAGGTCTTCCTTGTTGAAGACCATCACCGTCGGTTTGGAGGCGAGATCGAGTTTTTCCAGTATCCCCTCCACGGCCTTGATGTGGGACTCGAAGTCGGGATTGCTCACGTCGGTGACGTGGAGGAGAACATCCGCGTCATTCAGTTCGTCGAGGGTGGCCCGGAAGGCGGCAAAGAGCTCTTGGGGGAGATCGCGGATGAATCCCACCGTGTCCGTGACTACCGCTTCGGTGTCCCGGGGGAAACGGAGCCGGGAACTCTTTGGGTCCAGGGTGGCAAAAAGGCGATCTTCCGTAAAGACGCTGCTCTTTGTCAGGGCATTGAGCAGCGTCGATTTGCCTGCGTTCGTATAGCCGACGATGGAAATGACGGGCAAGCCGGTCCTTTGCCGCGTCATCCGGCGCTGTCCCCGCGCCTTTTCGACATTCCTGATTTCCCGTTCCAGATGATGGATGCGGTCCCTCACCCGACGCCGGTTGATCTCCAGCTTCGTTTCCCCCGGCCCCCTTCCCCCGATTCCCCCCGTGAGCCGGGACATGGCTGTGTTTTTCGTAACGAGGCGCGGCAGGAGGTACTTGAGCTGGGCCAGTTCCACCTGGATCTTTCCTTCACGGCTATGGGCGCGCCGGGCAAAGATGTCGAGGATGAGCTGGGTGCGGTCGATCACCTTCATTTCCGCGATATCGGTGATTGAGCGAACCTGTGCCGGCGTCAGTTCCCGGTCGAAGATCAGGAGACCGGCTCCGAGCTGCAGGGCCCTGATGACAAGCTCGGAGATTTTCCCCTTGCCGAGGAGAAAACGGGGGTCTACCTGCTTCCGGTGTTGCAGGATGGAAGCGAGGACGTCCACGCCCGCGGAACGCGCCAGCTCTTTCAATTCTTCAAGGGAACTCTTGCCGTCGTTCAGCGGATCGGTTTCCACGCGGATCAATATGGCGCCGCCCGCGGATTCCACCTTTCCCGGTTTCTGTTTCTTCGCGAATTCCCCTTCAAGCGCCTGGATGAATTCGAGGAAATCCCGTCCCATCTCGGAAGGCCGGAGGGGTTCCCGGATAAGCCAGAATCTTCCTTCCGGATTTTCCGGGATCAGATGGGCGGTGTGAACGTATCCGGGAAGGCCGACCTCATCCGTTTCAATGGCGCCGATGAGATCGAGACGCAGAAGGGCAAGGTCGGTCAAATCGTCTTCGGAAAGCGTTTCGCCGTCCAGGTGGGTGTGGAGGAGCCGCAGTCCCTTGAAACGGGCGGATGAGGACCGGAATCCTTCCAGGCTGGGGATGACGACTTCCCGATGCGAACCCGCGATAACGTGGGTAATCTCGCCCCTGCGGCTGATGAGGACGCCGATCTGCCGGTTGATTTCACGGGAGAGTTCCGTAAGCTGCCTGGCCAGTTCCTGGCTCAGGATAATTTCCGGCGGAACCCTGCGACGAGAGAGCTGCTCGATCCGTTTGATCTGTTCCGGGCCGAGGCCCTTGGTGTTGCCGTAAATCTTCGTAAGAGATGCCCGTTTCCTTTCAAGATTGCTTTTGAGACATGGCACCCTCAAACCCTTCTTATCTTGGCACAGGGGAGAAAACACGCAAGGATGGGGGCATCCGTAATCCACCACTAACTTTAATGTCTTATTACGCAATCCGAGATAAAAAAAGCGGGGTTTCCGCTGCTTTATTTATCCGATTTAGAGTCTGGACGTTTTACGAAGCTGCTTAGTGGCGGGAAACGAGATGCTGCACAGCCTTCTCCAGACCGTCAAGAGTCAGTTCAAACATGGGGAACACCTGTCTGATGGCGCTGATGGTCCACGTATACCCCCAGTTTGTTTCCAATTGGGGATTCAACCATGCGACGTGGCGGAACGTCTTTGCCAGGAATTTCAGGCGATCGATGCTGGCGCCGACCTGCTTCTGGTCCGTGTAAATGGCGCCTTGGGGATGCATCAGTTCGTAGGGCGCCATGCTGGCATCGCCCACCATGATCAGACGCGTTTCGGGGTCTCTGCGCGCGATGTCCTCAATTGATTCGGGCTTCAAATACCGTTGCGGATCGAGCCACACGGTGTCGTATATGGTGTTGTGGAAGAAATAGAACTTCAGGTCCTTGAACTGGGAACGGCCATAGTTAAAGAGGGTTTGAACTACGTCGATGTAAGGGTCCATCGACCAGCCGCCGTTGTCTATCATCAGGATCACTTTCAGGCGGTCGGTGAGGCGGTGGTCGAAAACAATTTCGATTTCCCCCGCATTGCGCATGGTTTCGTTGATTGTTTTGTCCACGTTGACGATGTCCTTCGGACCGGAGGGGATCATCCGCCGGAGACGCTTCAGCGCTTCCCCCATCTGGAACTCCGTCAGGGGGCCTTCCTGCGAGTAATCCTTGTACCTGCGCTCCATCGCCACCTTGATTGCCGACTTGTTGCGCGAGGCGCCCCCGATGCGCATCCCGCCCGGGTGGTAGCCGGAGTGCCCCACGGGCGACGTGCCGCCGGTGCCGATCCATTTGTGTCCCCCGTGATGCTCACCCGTTTGTTCCTTGAGCCGCTCCAGGAAATATTTCATCAGTTCTTCCGGTGAGAACCTTTGTAAGTCTTTCTCATCCATGCCGAGCGCCCGTGCCAGATCCGCCGGGTTTTTCAGCCATTCATCAAGGAGCGCCCGCGCGATTGCGTTCAGCTCAATAGCGTCGGGTTCCGTAAGCGCCACCCCTTTGAAGGTATAGGCGAAAACCTGATCGTAGGTATCGAAGTAACGCTCGCTTTTCACGAGGATGGCCCGTGCCGCGATATAAAAATCATCTACGGAACGGATAATTCCCGTGCAGAGCGCCTTCTGCAATCTCAAAAAAGACGTGGGGGAAACGGGGATCCCCTTTTGCCTCAGGAGGTAGAAAAAATCGACGAACATAATCTACCTCACATGCGCAAACGGGACGCCTGCTGGGTTGCCGTATTCAAGTCGGCGCTTTTCTTGAACAGGATGCCGAGGTAGGGCACCGCTCCCTGCCGGAGTGATTTGACTTTGAAGTCGGGATCCGCCCGCAGCGCCCGTATCCAGTTGATCAGTTCGCGGGTTGCCGGCT
>CAZTLA010000200.1:0-5554 GCA_964614365.1 uncultured Syntrophales bacterium
AGCTGACCAGTGGGAGCTATGTTCCTCGGCCTGTCAGGCGGGTAGAGATACCGAAGCCGGATGGGAAGGGGACACGTGCACGGGGAATACCCACGGTTCTGGATCGGTTCATTCAGCAGGCGATCTTGCAGGTATTGTTTCCCTTATTCGATCCACACTTTAGCGACAGCAGTTATGGTTTTCGCCCGAAACGGGGCAGCCATGATGCGGTAAAGGCAGCCCGCGGGCATGTTGAGGCGGGCCATCGCTTTGTAGTGGATATTGATCGGGAGAAGTTCTTTGACCGAGTGAACCATGACGTGCTGATGGCGCGGGTGGCGAGACGGGTAAAGGACAAGCGCCTTCTCCGACTTATCGGGAGGTATCTGACTTCCGGCGTGATGGTTGGAGGGATATACCAGGTTCAGGAGGAAGGGACACCTCAAGGAGGGCCATTATCTCCGCTTTTATCCAACATCCTTGTGGATGGTTTGGATAAGGAGTTGGAGAGAAGGGGCCACCGTTTCTGTCGTTATGCCGATGACTGTAATATTTATGTCGGGAGCAAAGCGGCAGGGGAACGGGTGATGGAGTCGCTAACCCGTTTTCTGGAGAAGCGGTTACGGCTGCGGGTGAACGAGGGAAAGAGCGCAGTGGGTCGCCCCTGGGAGCGGAAGTTTCTGGGGTATTCGATGACATGGCATAAATGCCCGAAGCTCAAGGTTGCGCCAGCCTCGATAAAGAGGGCTAAGGCGCACATCCGGGAAATTATGCGGAAAGGGCGAGGGCGCTCCCTGACGAGGGTGATTGGGGAACTGACCTCTTATCTTCGGGGATGGGTAAACTACTTTCGTTTGTCCAGCGTGAAAAGAGCTTTTGAGGAATTGGATGAGTGGTTACGACGGAAACTGCGCTGTATTCTGTGGCGTCAGTGGAAGAAACCACGCACCAGAGCCAGGAAGCTGATGGAACGAGGGATAGAGAAAGTAAGAGCCTTAACCTCCGCCTATAATGGCAGGGGACCATGGTGGAATGCCGGTGCATCCCACATGAATGCAGCGATTCCGGTTGGGTGGTTAGCTCAACAGGGGTTCATGAGCCTGCTTGATGAGCAGCGACGCTTACAGAATCTTACATGAACCGCCGTATGCCGAACGGCACGTACGGTGGTGTGAGAGGTTGGGGCCGTGGGGCTCCCGCCTACTCGATGCGAGGGGGGGAATGTTCCGGTTTTTTCACCCTTACCTTACCCCTCTCCCATCAAGGGAGACGGTACGCTGACGCTCAGGCGGCGTTTATTTCGACCAGCATGTTCCTCTTCAGCAATTCTTCCAGAACGCAAAGCACGTCCTTTTCTATTTCACCCGGTGCAGCCATGAATTCATCTGCCAGGATGCACAACACCTCATTCATCGTTCTTCTCCCGTCCAGCGCGTCCCAGATTGCCCTGCCGGCGTCATTCAGGGCAAGATGATTTTCTTTGTCCTCTATCCCACCCCTGAGGGGGATAATGATCAACAGCCCTTCGATCTCCTTTTCCAGGACATCTTTTGCGTGGGCGTAAATTTTGTCCATTGCAATACCTATCGTCATGCGAAGATTCTCCTTTATCATTTCATATGAGGGTTGTCTTTACCATGAACGATTGACTCCTGTCGAGAAGACATTCTCGTTCGGTGCGGAACGCAGCATACGGAAAAATGCGGCAAAGGTTCAGGATTATCCGGCGGCGGCAGTGCCCGTGCTATCCGGAGACGGCATTCGGTATTTTCCCGAAGGCTTGGAACCGCGCCTGCGCGGCCGTGCAGAAGTATTCACACCAGCTATCGAGCCGCCCGCATTCCAGATGGGCGTGGGCGGGACACCACAGGCAGATGTCCATGAGGGGACAGATGCGGCACTTTTCCAAAAATTCGTTGTTGGTTGACGTCATTGCGCGTACGCGGGGGGCGAAATCGAACCAGGCCTGGGCAAGAGTCCCTTGGCGCAGGTCATAGAGACAATCGCGGTGCCAGAGATCGGGGCAAATACGGAAGAGGGCATTATAACTCACGGCGAAGCTTTCATTTCCGGCGCCGCACTGGAAAAGGCAATTACTATCCTCCTGAGCGGAGAGGGATGCATCAAGCCTGCGGCATGTCTTTTCCGCGGCTGCCGACCGTTCCGGGTCTGCTCGTTCTATCTCGATTATCTCTTCAGGGGATAGCCGTTCAGCGAGTATTTTCTTGTTTCTCTCCCCATGTTCGTCAAAGCGCAGGTGGAGAACAGGATCGAAGCGGAAGGCGTCTTTCGTTCTTTCCCGGCAAAAGCGGGCGATGGCCGGCAGTTCGTGTACGTTGGAACGGAGCGCCATGGCCTTCAGGCGCACCTTTATCCCGTTATCAAGGAGGAGGGCGAGGCCGCGGCGAAACTTGGCGTAGGAACCGGGAATGCCCGTTACCCGTTCATAGGTCTCTTTCGTGACGCCATATACGGTAACCTCGATGTCCCGCAGCGGATACCGGCGGAACAGATCCACGTGCCTATCCGTAACGAGACAGGCATTGGTAAACAGGGAGACCAGCAGGCCTTTCTTTTTGAGCCGCAGGTAAATATCAAAAAAATCTTGCCGGAGAAGCGGCTCGCCGCCGGTTATGAGGCACCATAAGGCGCCAAGAGAAACGGCCTGGTCGGCGATTTTGCCGATTTCGTCCGGTGTCAACTCCGTCTGAAGCGCAGTTTTATCATCCGGCGGGAGGTTTATGTAGCAATGCCGGCAGTTGTTGTTGCAACGGGCGGTGATTTCGATATCGAAGGATAAGGGAATCCGTTTGTCCTCGATCTTCTTCCAGAGGCCAAAATCAGGCAGACGGGTTGAGGTAACTAAGGATTTGCGCAACGGACGTTTTCCCTTCTCATGTATCGGTAAAGCGGCCCTGCGCACCGTCTGATTATCTCCAGCAGTCCGCTCCGGCTGAGGAGTGCGATGAGAAAACGTTCCGGGCCGAGACCGAATCTGACCTTTCTGCCGCCCCGCTCCACGCGCGTCACCAGGCCGAGAATATCTTCCGCGGAAATCTCGCCGTCCGGTTTTCCCGGCATGTTATCGCCCTGTGCAAAAACGGCGTTTTTCCTGCAGTATACTATCCTGTGCACGCAGAGAAATCCTGTTTTCCGATCGAGGAAAGCCGCCACATCCCCCATACCGGTCCGGCGGGAAGAAGGGGGGGAGACGGAGATTACGTCTCCGTCCCTGATAAAGGGGGCCATGCTGAAGCCTCGTGCGGCAAACCTGAAGGGCAGCCCCCGCGCGAGCACCGCCCGCATAAGCTCGATCAGGGCTTCTCCGGAAAGGGACAGGCCGTCTTTCGTAATTACCGGCATAATTACGGGATGCTCAAGCGGCTGCCGCTTCGACAAGGATTCTCCTTTTCAGCAATTCCTCAACGATGCCGAGGACGTCCTGCTCGATTTCGCCCGGCCCGGCCAGATACTCTTCTTCAAGGGCAGCGCATACCTCTTTCATGGTTTTTCTGCCGTCCAACATGTTCCAGATTGACGTACCGGTTTCATTCAGGGAAAAAAGGTCGTCCTCCATATTCCCGATTCCGGTTGTGAGGGGTACGATGATCAAGACGCCGTCAATTACTCTGGCTACCACGTCGTCCGAGCGGGCCAGAACCCTGTCCATCCGTGTATTCTTCATGCCGTGATGCTCCTTTTCAGATTATGTATTCTTTCTTCTCTGTCCCGCACTTCCCAAGCCTTTTCTCCTTCTCCGATGATCCCCAGAAAGCGGGCCTGGGCGTGTGCCGTCCGGCAGCAATATTCGACGGGTCTGTCGAGCGCGCCGTGCTCGCTCCAGGATTTTGCCGGGCATTGCTCGCAAATCGTCCTCAGGATACAGCGGGCGCAACGTTCAAGGTACAGGCGGTTTGTGGCGCGCATTTCCTTGAGGCGGGGAAATACCGACGTTAATGCTTCCCTGAGGGCGCCCTTTTTCAGGTCATACGTCAGATCCGGGTGGCGGAGCGGCAGACAGAGCTGGAAAGCGCCATAGGCATCCACACAGCCGCCGTGTCCCGCCCCGCACGTAAACAGCCGGTCTCCGGGAGGCGTCTCGAAACTGGCGTATAACTCGGCCGTTTCCCGGCGGCAACGTTCCAGATTCCTCGTCATGCTTGCCAGCCCTTCTTCGGGAGAGACGCGCAGCCTCCTGATCAGTCTGTTTTTCGCGTCCGAATCCCGCCGCCCCCGCAGGTCAAAGAACATGGAATAAGCGGGAGGATCATCCTCCATCCAGGGGATCGTTGCTGCCCAGGCGGTAAATTCCTCAATCTCATTTTTATTGGGCGGCAACAGCGCCCCTTTTACCACGAATGGTATTTTCCTGTCGATAAGACATTGGAGGCCTTTCCGGAATTCGGCATAAGACCCGCTGACGCCGGTCACCGCTTCATAGGATTTCCTTGTCATGCCGTAAACGGAGACCTCGATATGTTCGCGCGGGGGGATATGCGCCAGCATATCTGCGATCTGCGGCGTGATCAAACAGGCATTGGTGAAGAGCAAAACCGCAAGCCCCAGGCGGCGAGCAAAAAGATAGAGTTCGGCAAAATCATCTCTCAAGAGCGGCTCTCCGCCGGTGAAGCGGACGGACATAAACCCTCGTGCAGCGGCCTGACGGAGGATGTCCTTCCATGCATCCGTATCAAGCTCGCGGGCGAGTGCCCGTTTGTCTCCGGCGGGCCTGTTGATGGAGCAATGGATGCAGGCGTTGTTGCACCGTTCCGTAAGTTCGATGTCGAGGTGATCGGGATGGGGATTTCCGTTCTTCCCGAGGGAATGACTGCCCATTTCTTTTTTTACGACGTATGATTGGTCTTTCAAAGGATTTCCCTAATGACATCAATAACACGGCCGCTCTTGTCGAACCGGAGGCGATAGGCGGGAACCTCCCCGGCAATATTATCAATCAGAGCCAGAATTTTTCCCCACCAGTCGGCGGTTATCAGGGACTTTACCACATGCTGAACAAGAAGCTGGGCGACTTCCCTGCGTGTCGTCAACGGTATGAGGCGGTTTGTCGCTGCTTTCTCCAGAATGAAAACGGCGGAAAGCGGCGCATCTCCGGCGGAAATTTCCGCCAGATCACCGTGGCTCCAGGTGCCGTGGATGCGCATCCCTTCCGGCCAGCGGCGCACGATGATGCGGTCGTCGCAGAGGACTTCCCCCTGTTTCCGGAGCATTGTTGCCACCGTGGTCTTGCCGGCGCCGGAGTGACCAATAAACAGAAGCCCCTTCCCGTTTATAATTATCCCTGATGCATGGAGAAAGCAGGCCTCACGGCTGGCAAGGACGGGCGCCAGGAGGATCTGGTCGGTAGTGAACCTGGTTAGCGAGTGGAGATTCCCTTCGCGGAACTGTCCTTTTCTGCTGATGTATATCCGCCCGCGCGTATGTCCCTCGTTAAACACCGCGACGCAATGGATGGCTTTGTCGCGTAGTCTGGGAGCGATGCCCATATATATCCATGACCGCCCTTTGCGGTAGATTGCCCAGGGCGGCTTGCGGTAAACCTCCTTACCCAGATCGG
>CAZTLA010000201.1:0-5531 GCA_964614365.1 uncultured Syntrophales bacterium
CCAACGGGATACACAGCAACGGCTTTTCTCTGGCACGAAAAATTCTTTTTGAAATCGGCGGCCGGAGCATAAACGACACCATAGAGGGACTAAATCATACTTTGGGAGAGGAGTTGCTTCGACCGACCAAAATATACGTAAAACCCCTGTTGAATCTGATCAAGAACTTTACGATCAAGGGCATTGCGCATATTACGGGTGGTGGCGTCATTGAGAATTTGCCCCGTATAATACCCGAACCCTGCCGTGCCGTGATCAAGAAGAAAAGTTGGGAGGTATCGCCAATTTTCTCCATAATCCAAAAAATGGGAAATATTGATGATATGGAAATGTTGAATGTTTTTAACATGGGTATCGGCATGATGATTGTTGTCCCCGAGAAAGAACTGCCTGAGATCATGGAACGTCTCAATGTCCTTGGGGAACATGCATACCCCATTGCCGCCATTGAAAAACGCAGCAAAGGGCAACCACAGGTAGCGTTTGTTTAACTATGGGAGGAAAATTAAACATAGGCGTTCTGGTATCGGGAAGCGGCTCAAACCTCCAGTCCATTATAGACAATATCGACAAGGGGCTGCTGGACGCAAAAATTAACGTTGTCGTCAGCAACAATCCTGAGGCCTATGCCTTGGAAAGGTCAAGAAAACACGGTATTCCCGTTGTCGTGATTGAACACAAGGGCTTTAAATCCAGAGAAGACTTTGATCGGGAAATGATAGCCGCCCTAGGGGTCTATCCGGTAGAGTTGGTAGTGCTTGCCGGATTTATGAGGGTGCTCACGCCGCTTTTTTTAGATGCTTTTCCCCTGCGAGTGGTAAATATACATCCCGCGCTTCTTCCGGCCTTCCCGGGTGTCCGTGTGCAGCAACAAGCAGTTGCATACGGAGTTAAATTTTCCGGCTGCACGGTTCATTTCGTCGATAAAGGGGTCGATACAGGGCCTATCATTATTCAGAGTGTTGTTCCCGTTTATGATACTGACGATGAAGACACTCTTGCCGCCCGCATCCTGCGGGAAGAACACCGGATATACCCCCAGGCTATTCAGTATTACGCGGAAGGCAAGCTTGATATCAGGGGACACAGGGTTTTCATCCGCGACGACAAAGCAGAAATAACGCCTTTGCACAATCCGGTGCTGACCGGATTTTAAATTATCTCCAAAGGTCTGCCTAACGCATGTATGATGCAATCGTCATAGGGAATGACTTAAGCTCTCTGATCGCAGCAATAACCGCGGTGCGAAAGGGGTTCAAGACGGCCCTTCTGTCTGAACGGGATATTGCCGATACGTACATCGAAGTCGGCTACACGTTTAATCTTGATCCCTTTCCGTTGAGCGGATTTGGAAATGCGCAGATATGCGAACGATTATTCGCGAAACTTGATATTCCTTCCACTCTTTCCTCCAGTATCAGGCTGTTGGATCCAGGGCTCCAGATTATACTGCCTGAACACCGTATCGAACTCTTTCAGGACATTAATTTGCTTTTAAAGGAAATGGGGAGAGAATTTCCGGAAGAGGCGGTCGATATAGGTAAATTCTATTCTTCCGTACTGAAAATCGGCGATCTGGTGAACCAGTTTTTCAGTGAGAATACCGTTCTTTATCCCCGAAGCTTTCATGAATATTGGGGATTGATAAAAAAGATTCCTTTTCTGATTAGGGAAAAAGCGATAAGTGGGAGAGCATCCTACCGTGCCTTTCGCAACGCGGCGTTTCGGAGGGTAATTGAAACCCAGTTGGCAGTTCTTTCCAATCTTTATCGGGAACGTGCAGGGTCCCTTTTTTCCGCCCACATTCTCTCACAACCTCTGCGGGGATTATTTTATCAGATGGGCGGGAAAGGCATACTGATGGATGGGTTGCGAACTACCTTCCGGTCTTCAGGCGGCACTCTGCCGGATAATTGTTCCGTGCTCAGAATCATAAGTGATAAGAAGATCAGTATCGACGTGCGCACCGATGGCAATGTCTCCACGATCAGGGGGGAAAATCTTATTGTCAGCACGAAATGGGAAAATCTCCGGATGCTCCTGCTGAATGACGGTAAATTTCAACGCCTGACCCATCGGTTAAAGCGTGTCAGTCCCATACAGCATCCCTTCACGTTGCACATGGGAGTTTTCGACAAGGGACTTCCCGAAAAGATGGCGCCTTTCGTCGTCGTGGTGAGAGATAAAAACAAGTCCGCTCTGGAGAACAATCTTGTTTTTCTGGAAACGAGCGCCCGAAATGATAGTGGGCGTGCGCCGGACGGCAAGAGGGCCATCAGTGCCACCGTTTTTCTTAAAGAATCCCCTTTGAAGATGAGCAATCATGATTTGGAAGAAACATCAATGGTCATACTGAATCATCTGGATATTTTTCTTCCTTTTTTCATGGAAAATCTCGATTACATAAATATTGAGAAATCTATCGAGTTATCAAGGAAAAACCAGGGGATTGTTAACCAGAAATTCATCATCAGAAGGAATTTTTTGCCGGGGCTGAGAATTCTGTCAAACAGGACATCGGTTCCCAATATGTTTATCACGGGCGGTATGCTTATGGCGGGGCTGGGTTTTGATGGTGAGATTATCTCCGGTGTGAATGCTGCATCCCTGATTAGGAAGCAGGAGGGAGCGATCCATGTATGATGAACAGTACGATTTTACCATTCTCACGCTGGGGGAAAGAACGATTCCCTCGCCGGTTAGTGTAAGTTATTTTACCGCTGATTCAAAACGCATTCTCTTTAACAGTTATCTGGAGCATTGTTCCAATGTGAAGACTTCTGAGGGGATTCCCCTTTCCATAGAGGTTGCCGGGCCGCGAGAGACAATATTTTTTGATCCTGCAAGAACAAAAGCAGCCATAGTAACCTGTGGCGGTCTTTGTCCGGGTATAAATGATGTTATCAGGTCAATTGTTATGGAGCTTTTTTACCGGTATGAGGTAAAAAATATTGTGGGGATTAAATACGGCTTGCAGGGGTTGATTGCAAAATATGGCCACGATGTTGTGGAATTGACGCCGGAGGCTGTCAAAGACATTCACATCGAAGGAGGAAGCATCCTGTCTTCATCACGGGGGAAGCAGGATATCGGAGAAATAGTGAATACGCTAAAGAGAATGAATATTGACCTTTTTTTCTGTATCGGTGGCGACGGAACCATGAGAGCGACGGAATGTATAACCGAGGAGATTACCAGGAGGAACCTGAATATTGCCATTATAGGGATACCAAAGACCATTGATAATGACTTGAATCTCATTCAGAAGACTTTTGGCTTCGATACCGCTATTTCCGAAGCGGTGCAGGCTATTCAGTGCGCGCACGTGGAAGCGAAGGGGATCCCGGGAGGAATAGGACTGGTTAAGATCATGGGACGGCAGTCGGGTCATATTGCGGCTAGTGCAGCGTTGGCTCAGAACGACGTGAACTTTGTGCTGATCCCCGAGATTCCCTTTGACCTGGAAGGAGAAAAGGGTTTTTTGAAGTCGCTGGAATTGCGTCTCAGGCGAAGAGGGCATTGTGTCATACTGGTGGCGGAAGGCGCGGCACAGGAGCACATGCGGAAAGGAAATGAACCGGTGGAAACGGATGCCTCGGGCAACCTCAAGCTCCTCGATGTGGGGCATTTTTTGAAGTCGGTCATAGAGACTCATTTCAAGGACATCGGGGTGGAAGTAAATCTTAAGTACATAGATCCCAGCTACATGATACGCAGTGTCCGTGCCAACGCCGGCGACAGTATTTATTGCGGCGCCCTCGGCCAATATGCCGTACATGCGGGTATGGCGGGGAAAACAGGAATGTTGGTGGGGCTGATGAAGGACGAGTATGTCCATCTCCCTCTCCAGGCGGTAACCTCCGGAAAAAAGGTGGACCCAACGGGTAATCTTTGGCTGCGTGTTTTGGAGTCCACTGGACAGCCGCCTTCAATGAAGAACTGAAGAGTTTATCCTTCGGGTCGGAATAGGCAAATAAGATAACGAGACGACCAACAACTCGTCAAAAAAGACTTGCAATATGTAACGATATGTTTTAGAAGCAACGCATCTTTTTGCAGAGGAGCATAATATGTCGCGAGTATGCGAAGTGTGCGGCAAGAAACCCGTCGTCGGTAATAATGTCAGCCACGCAAACAATAAAACAAAGACGGTCTGGTATCCCAATCTTCAGAAATTGAGATGCAAAGACAATAAAACCGGATCAGTAAAGAGGGTAAAGGTCTGCACGAGGTGTCTCCGTTCTGGTTTTGTAAAGAAAGCATTGTAGTTGTCTTACCAGGGATTGATAAATCCTGTCTTTAGTGTCCAGGTATGTACAAGCATAAGCGCAACTGCCGCCACCGTGACAGCCACACGGGAAGATCGCGTTGTTTGTTAGGCGTGGAGGCGATTGCCCGTTGCATCAGCTTTTTTTCTGGGAAGCTTTAACGATAATTTTTTTAAGATCTGCCAAGCTAATCTGAAAGGTGCCGTACCTGGTATAGCCATAGGCTTTTTGGTCCTTCTTTAATGCCAGTTCAACCGTGCTGCCATCGCGTAATTTTACCACGCCGGTTAACTTGTCGGCATTCTTGTACAACAATACATTGTCGATGAGCTCAAAAGTAACGGTATTGTTACCGTCGCCGCGCTTTCCTTCAATAAAGGTCCCTCCCTCGATACTTACATCAGTGCATTCAGTAACGACGTCTACCTGATCAATAAAGGTGGCCGCGAATTTCTTACCAGGAACAGGAATTTTTTCAGGAGAGCCCTGCTCTCGCGATGAACTCATTCCCATCAGGACGGGCACGATAACCAGTAACACGGTAATAACGATTTGAATTTTTTTCATTCTTTCACCATTTCTTGTGTCTACCAGCCTCTTCGTATAACCTCAGCATGGGGAACCGTATCTCGCGTTTTACCGGCTTGGCGGAAACAAATTCCTTGCTTTCGGAGAGCTATCCCTCGATTTGCACTATCATTATCGTAAGTAAATAGCAAGCTGGAAAGAATGCCCCGAATTTCCTCACATTAAATGTTACCCAAGGAGGTGAATAAAAGGGATCGTTGACTCATAATTCGATGTTACCGAACATCGACTTCTTCAAGGAGGGATAATTATGAGTCCACGGTCCAAACGCGAATACCGGGAGGCAGTGCATTTACGGTATAAGAATGCCACCCATCAGGAGAAAACCGCCATCCTGGATGGATGTCACCTCGGACATTAAATTGACGGAAGGGGGTATCTTTTTATCACGATGTTTTGTATGAGGGAGAGTCTTTTGCGGACTGACTTGATCATAAAGAACGAGGGCAACCAAAGGTCGATTGGTTTGGCCGCCATTCCCATTGGTTGCCCTCTCAGAAAGCGGTATTTTGATACTACACCTTGCGGTCGATGTAAAGGTTTTATTCGAGAGAGGGAAGAAGTTCCCCTGGCTGAAGCCTTTGCGGTGTCCCCAGTGTGGGAGCACGAGGTTATGGGGACACGGATTTGCGGAGCGATATTTTGAGGGATTTGGCACGTGTTTATGGGTGAAGC
>CAZTLA010000202.1:0-5496 GCA_964614365.1 uncultured Syntrophales bacterium
CAGGTGACATTATTGCCAAGATCCCGCGGGAGACGACAAAAACCAAGGATATTACCGGAGGACTTCCCCGGGTGGCGGAGCTTTTCGAGGCCCGGAAGCCGAAGGACTTTGCCGTTATCAGCGAGATTGACGGAGTGGTATCCTACGGGAAGGATGCCAAGGGGAAACGAAAAGTAGTGGTTACCCCTGACGCGGGAGAGGCGAAGGAGTATCTCATCCCGAAGGGCAAACACGTAAGCGTGCAGGAAGGAGACCGGGTCACCGCCGGTGAGCCTCTTATGGACGGGGTTAACAATCCCCACGACCTCCTGGCAATCAAGGGAGAGAAAGAACTGGCCCGGTACCTCGTGGATGAAGTGCAGGAGGTGTACCGGTTGCAGGGGGTCAAGATAAACGACAAGCACATGGAGGTCATCGTTCGCCAGATGCTCAGGCGCGTGAAGGTCATCGATGCGGGCGATACTTCCTTCATCGGCGAGGAACAGGTGGAGCGATATCGTTTCCAGGAGGAGAATGAACGGGTTATTGCCCGGGGAGGGAGACCGGCCGTGGGGAGGCCTATACTGCTCGGTATCACGAAGGCATCCCTTTCCACGCAGAGCTTTATTTCCGCCGCATCGTTCCAGGAGACCACGCGCGTTCTTACCGAGGCCGGTCTGGCCGGAAAGACAGACTACCTGCGCGGCCTGAAGGAAAACGTGATTATGGGCCGGCTGATTCCAGCGGGCACGGGTCTTGTCATGTACCGCAAGCTGGGTATCAAGACAGAGGCTGATGCAGAAGCCCCCGGCGGGGAAAAACAAGATGCCGATGAAAAAATTGTTGAGAAAACACTTGACATACAGGCTGCGAATTGATAGTTTTCGCTACTTTACGGCCACCCATCATGCGGGGGGCTTGAAACAGGTTTTGGAGGAGTGATGCCTACAGTAAATCAACTGGTACGCAAGGGGAGAGCCAGGATGCAGAGGAAAGCGGCAACCCCGGCGCTGGCCGGTTCTCCACAGAGACGGGGAGTTTGTGTCAGGGTTTATACTTCGACACCCAAGAAACCGAACTCGGCGCTCAGAAAAGTGGCGAGGGTTCGCCTGACAAGCGGCTATGAGGTCACGTCGTATATCCCCGGTGTGGGACATAACCTTCAGGAGCATTCAGTTGTCCTTGTCAGGGGAGGGAGAGTGAAAGACCTTCCCGGTGTACGATACCACATTATCAGGGGGACTCTGGATGCTGTGGGCGTCCAGGACAGGAAACAGGGCAGATCAAAATACGGTGCAAAGAAGCCGAGTTAAATTCAGGATAGTATCATGCCGAGAAGAAGAGAAGTCGCAAAAAGGGAAATATTGCCGGATCCCAAGTACAACAATAAGCTGGTGGCAAAGTTTATCAACAGCCTCCTCAAGAGAGGGAAGAAGAGCGTTGCCGAGTCCATATTTTACGGGGCCTTTGACATTCTGGAGAAGAAGATCAAGGAACCGCCGGTGGAACTTTTCGAAAAGGCCGTCAACAACGTAAAACCGGTGATCGAGGTTAAATCGAGGCGGGTAGGCGGATCTACGTATCAGGTGCCGACGGAGGTTGCTCCGTCGAGGAGAATTGCACTGGGGATACGGTGGCTGATCATCCATGCGCGAGAACGTGCTGAAAAGACGATGCAGGAGAAGCTGGCTGCGGAAATAATTGATGCGGCCAACAACCGGGGGGCCGCGGTAAAGAAGAGAGAGAGCGTCCATAAGATGGCGGAGGCGAATAAGGCGTTTGCCCACTACCGGTTTTAGCGTAAACGGTTGTCCCCCGGGCCGAAGTGCAATCCCTCTTTAGAGAGCGGCCCTCTCCGGCCGAGCCGGTTCTCACAGGCGACCCGCTGTTTACTCATCTTGTTTAATCGCAAGGGAGATTTCTCCGGCAGCTATGCGCTGTGTCGTGGGTGCAGAAATGATGTGGGGTGATCTGCGCAGTCACCCGTGAGAGTTGCAATGCGCTTCTTGGTTTGTTTGGCGGGCAGGTAGATCGGGTAAGGGGCTTATACGGTAAGATACAAAAAGCGAACTATTCAAAGTTTAAGGAGGTAGATAGAGATGGCTAAGAAAAAATTTGAAAGGACGAAGCCGCATCTAAATATCGGAACCATAGGACACGTGGATCACGGTAAAACGACCCTGACCGCTGCTATTACCAAGCACCTTGCCAAGAAGGGCTTTGCCGAGTTCCGCCCTTTTGATTCAATAGACAATGCCCCCGAAGAAAAAGAGCGGGGTGTTACCATAAATATCTCTCACGTGGAATACGAAACGCAGAAGCGTCATTATGCCCATGTGGATTGCCCGGGTCATGCGGACTACATCAAAAACATGATTTCCGGAGCGGCGCACATGGACGGAGCAATTCTGGTTGTGGCTGCGTCGGATGGTCCCATGCCTCAGACCAGGGAGCATATACTTCTTGCGAGACAGGTTCAGGTCCCCTACATGGTAGTGTATCTCAATAAGGTTGATCTGGTCGATGATCCGGAACTCCTTGATCTGGTGGAACTGGAGTTGAGAGAGTTGCTCACTTCCTATGAGTTCCCCGGCGATGACATCCCCATTATCAGGGGATCGGCCCTGAAGGCGCTGGAAGCCGATGATTCCGATTCCGCCGATGCCAAATCAATATGGGAGTTGATGGAAGCCGTGGATGCCTACATCCCCGAGCCGGTGCGCGACCTTGACAAGCCCTTCCTCATGCCGGTAGGCGATGTGTTTACCATATCGGGCCGAGGAACGGTTGCGACGGGAAGGATTGACCGGGGTATTGTCAGGACGGGAGACGAAGTGGAAATTATCGGCATTAAGGCAACCGCGAAAACGGTTTGCACGGGCGTGGAGATGTTCCGCAAAACGCTCGACGAGGGCCGGGCCGGCGACGACGTAGGTCTGCTTTTGCGGGGAACAAAGCGAGAGGATATTGAACGGGGGCAGGTTATTGCCAAACCGGGCTCCATAACCCCGCATACCAAATTCAAGGCCGCGGTGTACGTACTAACGAAGGAAGAGGGAGGAAGGCATACGCCGTTCTTCTCCGGGTACCGTCCCCAGTTTTACTTCAGAACCACGGACGTGACGGGTGTCGCCACTCTGCCGGAAGGCGTGGAGATGGTCATGCCCGGTGACAATGTCAATATGGACGTGGAACTCATTACCCCCATTGCCATGGAAGAGCAGCTCCGCTTTGCCATCCGCGAAGGTGGCAGGACGGTGGGCGCCGGTGTGGTGAGTAAAGTTATTGAATAAGGGACGCGGACGGCACGTCCCCATCCCCCATTGTGTTAACCCGGGTTAAACGGAACAATGAAAGATCAGAAAATCAGAATTCGCCTCAAGGCCTACGATTCCAAATTGCTTGACCGGTCGGTGGAGGAAATTATCGATACCGCCAAGAGGACGGGAGCCCAGGTAGCCGGTCCCATCCCTCTGCCGACGGAAATAAACAAGTACTGCGTCAATCGTTCGCCGCACGTGGACAAGAAATCGAGAGAGCAGTTTGAGATCAGGACCCATAAAAGACTTCTTGATATTATCGAGCCGACACAATCGACGGTAGACGCATTAATGAAGTTGGACCTTTCCGCCGGCGT
Source organism: uncultured Syntrophales bacterium (assembly GCA_964614365.1). Classification (GTDB taxonomy): domain Bacteria; phylum Desulfobacterota; class Syntrophia; order Syntrophales; family JACQWR01; genus JACQWR01. The sequence goes on from CAZTLA010000202.1 coordinate 3,617, forward strand.
CGACGTGGAGATAAAAACGTAAGATTCCTTTCCGGCTGATACGCGGATTTTCTTGCGTGCGAGAATGGTAAGGCTGAAGCCCGTGACGTGTCACGGGAAGCAGGGCGGCGCAGAGGTGGGAGCCGGACCGGCGGGTTCGTCGATCGGGCGGCAGGTTGTTTAAAATTTTGCTCTATTCTCACGGATAGAGCGACATCGATAAAGTGGTAAATGATGAAAAAGGGACTTATCGGAAGGAAATTGGGGATGACGCAGGTGTTTTCGGAAGAAGGCGTCTCGGTGCCCGTTACGGTTATAGAGGTTGCGCCGTCCGTGGTGGTGCAAAAAAAGACCCGGGAACGTGACGGCTATGACGCGGTGCAACTCGGCTATGGCGAAGTGAAGGCCGGCAGAGTCACGAAGCCCCTCCAGGGGCACCTCAAAAAGGCCGGTACGGGACTTTTTAGAATACTGCGCGAATTTAACGATGTGGCTAATTATGAAGCCGGCCAAGAGATCAAGGCGGATATTTTTGCTCCGGGAGAGTATGTCGATATCGTAGGGATCACCAAGGGCAAGGGCTTTGCCGGCGTGGTGAAGAGGCATGGTTTCCGGGGAGGCAGGGCGACTCACGGCTCCATGTTTCACCGCGCACCGGGGTCCATTGGCGCGAGCGCAGATCCCTCCCGGGTATTTAAAGGGACAAAGCTGCCGGGACAAATGGGAAACGAGCGAAAAACGGTTCAGAATCTTATGGTGTGGAGCGTGAGGCCCGACAGGAACGTGATCCTTGTCAGGGGAGCGGTTCCGGGCGGTAAGAACGGCTTCGTTCTTATCAGGCAGTCGGTAAAAAAAGGAAGCTGATCAGCAGGATCTGAAGGTGAGTACAATGCCCGTTGCGGATGTATATGATATTGAGAGAAAAAAAGTCTCGGAAATCGAACTGAGTGACGCCGTATTTGGCGCTGAGACAAACGAGGCCATCCTCTACGAGGTCGTGAAGATGCAAATGGCCGCGCGGAGGCGGGGCACGGCCGCGACGAAGACGCGTAGCGATATAAGCGGCGGAGGCAGAAAGCCGTGGCGCCAGAAAGGCACAGGCAGGGCGCGGGCGGGAACCACCCGATCTCCGCTCTGGAGAGGCGGCGGCACCGTATTCGGACCCCACCCGCGAGATTATGCGTACAAGGTTCCCAAAAAAGTGAGGAAGAAGGCCCTTGCAGTCGCGCTCAGCATGAAGGTCAAGGAAGGGATGATGTTCATTCTCAGGGATTTCCCCCTGGCGGAGATAAAAACAAAGAAATTCAAGGAAGTTGTGGACCGGTTTGGATGGGGAAAGGCCATTTTCGTGATAGACAAGTCCTATCCGGTACTGGAAAAATCTTCGCGGAATATCCGTGATGTGAAGATGATACGCTCCAAGGGCATCAATGTGTATGACCTGCTCAAGTATGAACAGGTAGTGCTGCTTGAGCCCTCGGTGAAACTGATAGAAGAGGCGCTGTCATAATGGAATACAATTACATCATTAAACGGGCGCTTATTACGGAGAAAAGCACCGTTGCCAAGGATCAGAGCAATACCTATATCTTCGAGGTTGATTGCCGGACGAACAAAATCGAGATCGGCAAGGCAGTAGAAAAACTGTTTCATGTAAAAGTGCTGGACGTGCGCGTCATGAACGTTCTGGGCAAGAAGAAGAGAATGGGGAGAATTATCGGCGAGAAAAAATCCTGGAAAAAAGCTATCGTGACCCTGAAGGCGGGCAGCCGTATAGAGCTTTTCGAAGGGGTGTAACTTCGAGCCGTTAAGATGAGCGGTATAGTGAGGATAGAGACAGATGGCCATAAGAAAATACAATCCCACATCTCCGGGAAGAAGATTTCAGACCTGTTCAACGT
>CAZTLA010000203.1:0-5488 GCA_964614365.1 uncultured Syntrophales bacterium
CCGCCGGAGCAGTCCGCCGCATTGTAGCCGGCGCCGAAAAAGCCGACCCACCGCTCCTTGCCGGCAATCAGGACCCGGCCCGTCATCACCTTGCTCCAGGGGTCGCCCAGGGAGGGCGCCTGGGCTGCCGTGGTGGTGAGTCGCCACTTGTAGGCCGGGTTCAGGGAATCGGTAAGATCAAAAGCATAGTATCCACAGTAATATTGGTACGTTGCCGTATAGGTGGGATTAAACAGGGAGTCGCAGGATGCCGAGGAGCTCCAGGCGGTGGTAATCCCTCCCCTGCCTTCACCAAAGATCAGAATCGTCTGCCAGTCGGCGGCGGTTTTGGCCGTCCCGTCTTCTGAAGTCGACCCCAACCACACGTCCGCCACGGTCACCGGCCCGTCCACGAAGTAGCTGTGGGTAAGTGCCGTAGGATGCGCGGCATGGGCGATATTCTTGAGACGCGGCAATCCATTGGGGGGGATGAAGCTCCAGGCCTCGCTGCCGTCGCTGGTCTTGAAGGTGTGCAACTGACCATCGTTTGCCCCGGCGAGGATAAGCCGATTACCGAGGGCTGACGTACGTTCATGATTTGCGCGGAACGTGGCGAAGGCATTGTTGACATCCCGGATGTCGTCGAAATAGGCCGAGGGCGTCCCCACGGTGATGGGCGTGGAACGGAAGACATCGCCCAGTTTCCAGGCGTCATCGTTATAGGCCGCCTCGCCCCGTATATAGCCCACCACGGCGTCCCGGGCTGCATCTTTCGCTGCGGAGGTGCCGGTGGTAATGCCGAGATCGGCAGGAGTAATATTGGCCGTGGTGAAAGCAGTCAGCGCGCCGCCCTTGTAAGTCTTTATGATGCGTCCCGCGGCGGAGGCGCTCTGAAGAAGTGTCCCCGCATCCCATACCATGGCGCCCACCGTGCCGTCGGCATTGATGCTGAATTTCTTCAAATGGCCGAGCCAGAAGGGATCGTTATTGACCGGTTGGAACGATCCCTCGTAGAGGAAGTTCTCGTCCAGAGTGCGGGCAGACTGGATGGAAGCTTGGGAGAAGGAATAGTTTGCCTCGCGAATGATGTTGATGGCCGTTTTGAGGGAATCGGCCAGTTGATCGGCATCGGCGGCAAGGAAGGCATAGCCGGAAAGGGCCGTATTGCCGGGATCGTTTGCCGTGGCAAAACAGTCGGGGCAGGCGCCGCTGGTGGCGGCTGCTGCGCAGTCGGTCACATTGGCGGGATCGTATCCGGACGTGCTTCCGGAATTGCTGATCAAGGGATTGTCCGTACCGCCGTAATAGGCCATCCAGTTGAGTGTCTTTTCCAGACGATCCGGCATCGAGGAACCGAATCCCACGACGAAAACCCTGTACCCCGCATCGGCAAGCGCCTTGGTTTTCGCCACCACCGCCCTCCGTCGCTTATACTGGTCGGATTGATTCTCCGTGCCGTTTCCGCTGCAGGAAAAGGTATCCGAACCGTCTGTAATCAGGATCACGAATTTCTGCCGACAGGCTCCCGCCGTATCGGCTGCCTTGTTGGCATCCAGATACAGTTTCGCTTCATGAAGGGCGGATCCCAGGGGTGTGCCGCCGCTCGCCGATCCGCCGCTGACGCTGTTTGAAGAGGAATCGGTGATGATGCAACTCGTGGCATTATCGCAATAGATCCGGCTGTATCTGACGCCAAGCTCCTTAATAAGTTTGTTGCATCCTGCCGAGGTGCTGCCGCCCGTATCGTCGCTGTCGCAATCATAAAATCGCATATATCCGACGCGAACACCGAGGCTGCCCTCATCCTGGCTATCGACCGTGCCGTTATCATTATCATCGAGGATATCGAAAACGGCCCGCTTGGCGATGGAAATGCGCCGGCAATCCGTGGTATAGCTGCCCGATGAAGAACCGTAAAAGGGACCGGCACAGGAGGCGTCGCCATATCTATCATTGCCACCGGCGGGGTTCCAGTCCATGCTTCCCGATAGATCAAGAAGAATCAGGGCATCGGGCGCCAGGGACGTAGCGAAAAGGGCCGTTTCGTCGGCGCGGGAAACAACCGCCTGCAGAAGAATACCGACAATAACGCCCGGTAACCAGATTAGAAATCTCTTCTTGTTCATAGAACCTCCTACCGCGACATGGTGGAAATTTCAATGGGGCCGTATCCCATGCCCACACCAACATCCACCCGCGTGCCATAATCCGTGTTCATACCCGTAACGGCAACATCGTAGCGCCTCTGTCCCCACGACTGCCCGCCGCCGATAGAGTAGCCGACAAGGGGAATCATTTCAGGTCCCGTGGTGGGACGCGCCGGGGTTCCGATCGTATATTTGGTTGCCGGATCGTTTGTCGCATCCACCTGGACATTCGTCGCCGCCGACGCGGCGAGATTCGCGGGATCGAAACTCCGTGTCATGGCATGAATGCCGTACTCGGCGGCGGAAAGCGCCTTCTTGTCGCCGACGAGCCTGGCGCTTACCCTGAGGTCCTGCGTTGAAAGGTGGATGACGAGCATTCCCAGCGCCAGCAGGACCATACAAGCCAGGATTGCCGCGAGCAGGACAAATCCTCCTTCGGGAGCGGCAATCAGTCCGGGGAGACGGTATCCTTTATGGTTATTGTGTGGGTGCATGGTTCCTCGGAATTACGGTTGTCGAATAGATCATCGTTCTTCTCTGCCCCGTGTTGGGATCGATGTCGGCGGTCTGTACCACCAGCGTTATTTCTATCGTTCTGATGTCGGGGATGCGCCCCGGCAGATCTGCGGCATCAATAACTGTTCCGTTGCCATCGTAATACCTGAACAGGGGGGTAACCGCAGGATTGTTGATTACCAACACCGTCCTCGGCCGCCCGCTTGCCGCAGTATCCCCCAGGAAAGGCTGGGCGCCTCCGCAGTTCGTCGCACGGGTAATGTACTGGTTGCCGGCATCATAGGCGTATTGAATTATTTCGTTGCTGTGATCCTTCACGACACCGCTGTTATCGATATCCATTTCCACGGTGATCGAACTGGCCGTTGCCTCCTGAATGCCGCGATATATCTGGTTGGCAGCCGCGTTGGAACAACTGCCGGCGCCGGCGGTCTCGCGCCAGATGCCGCTGACAAAATTGGGGTTGTAAGAGGCCATCCTGATCTCCATGGCCATGAGTTCCAGGCCCGGCCTCACGTCCTGCTGGGCGGTCACCTTCCCTTCGATTCCCGCAGAGGACTTCTGCACCGAATCAACAGCTGCATATACGGAAAGCAGGAGCACCATGGCAATGAACATGGCCACCAGAATCTCTATAAGGGTGAATCCCTTCGCGTCACTCATACGCAACCTTCCGGGTATCTGAATCCCTCCTGTCTCGTAACGGTGAGGATAGCGGTAATAGCCGCATGGCCGGTCCAGGAAACTCCCACGGAAACCGTCCACACGTTGGCGCCCGTATTGGTGACAGTGGTGCTCACCGTGTAGGAAAGGTCGCCCGTAGTGGCCGCACCCAGGCCGCTTGGATATACGGTTCGGGTTGTTGTCCCCGTATTGACAACATTACAGGGGTTCATGATAAAGGCCTCCGTCGTTTCCATCTCCTTGTGCAATATCTCCGCCGCCCGACCCAGAAAATCGGACTTGCCGGCAGTCTGCCAGGCCGAAGGTTGCAGCGACAGAATCGCCATAATGGCTACCGTCACCAGGAACATGGCAAGAACCACCTCAATGAGGCCTATGCCCCGTTCATTGCCCCATTGAATGCCCCGGTCATTGCATGACAAACCGCACATAGGTCCTACCCGTAATATTTACCGTTATCGTGGCCGTGGAATTCCTGCTGTTGCGAAGCACGACGTTGCCCGCCTCCACCGTACCCCTGGCCTGGAAATCAACATTACCCCCGAAATTGGCAGCCTGGAGCGCTATGTCCGCCGCAAAGGATGCGGGTGTCTTCGTCTGTGACGCCGCCGTTGACACATTCGTGATCACATAGTTGTTGTTGGCCACGTCAAAGGCAATCCGGTAATTCACGCTCTCCGATACCGCCTTTTGCCGGGTGACGAAAAAGTCTGATGCCACATCCCTCGCCGCCGCCCTTAGGTTGGAATTCGTGGTATATTTGTTCCAGGCAAAAGACGCGATAGCCGCAAGAATCCCCAGCAAGGCTATTACAATTATCAGCTCTATAAGGGTAAATCCCCTTTTGCACTTCATCATTCCCCTCATGGCCTGCAGACGGGTATGGCGGTTAATTCTGTTGGCGGTAAATAGCAAACGGAGGGAAACCTTTTGTCTGCTTGACTCAAGAAATTACCGCTGGGATATACTGCAATCAACATACCAGACCGTGGCAGGGGTAAACATTGTTTTTTGCGGTTAATTATAATAAGTTATCGGCACGTACGCGCATTTTTACGCGATACACTCTCTTTCATCCCGCAGAGAATCTGTCAGTTACACGGAGAATCTGTCAATTTCACCATGAGGGGATGGCAATTATCAGATTTGTGAGGATTCCTTGATGAAAAAAGTCAAGGATTTATTCCCACTCGAGAAGCAGGAAGATCGACTATTTATGGGAAACTCTGAATTCCCTTGCCAGGCGCTGGGCTTCGGATATCTGGAGCGGCGTCATCCAAACCGACAGGCGGTCCCTTGCCATGGATGCCTTTGTATCGCCCTGGGTCGCGGCAAGGGTAAACCACATGAGCGCCTGAACGTCATCTTGAGGCACACCCAGCCCCTTCTCGCTCATGGTGCCAAGATTGAACTGCGCGGAAGCGTTGCCCTGACCGGCCGCCTGGCGGTACCACCGGGCTGCCTCCGCATAGTCCTGCGGTATGCCTTGCCCCTTCTCATACATGAACCCTGTATTGAACTGGGCATAGACATCGCCCTGCTGGGCGGCAAGGCGGAACCACTTGAGCGCCTCCCGGTAATCCTGCGGTAAACTCTGCCCCTTGTAGTACATCAGGGCGAGCTTGAACTGAGCCGATGCTTTACCCTGTTCAGCCAAAGGCTTCAACTCCCGAAGGGCGGCCGCATAGGTGCTCTCCGGTTTGAATTCGCGCGCAAGCTTCTGCGCCTTCTCAACTTGCACGGGCGTCATGTGGATCACCAGGCTTTCCTTTTCCTGAAGCGCCTCGATGTCCCCTTGGGCTGCCGCAAAATTGAGCCACATGAGCGCCTGTTCCTTGTCCTGATCCACACCGCGGCCCCCCTCGGCGTATAATTTGCCGAGGTTGAACTGGGCGTAAACGTAGCCCTGTTCCGCAGCCCTGCGGAACCACTTGACTGCTTCCACGTAGTCCTGAGACACAACGCGGCCCTGATGGTACAGTGAACCAAGCTTGAACTGGGCATCGGGATTGCCCTGTTCCGCCAGGGGCTTCAACTGCCGTAAAGCCTCGGCAGCGTTATCCGGTCTGAATACCTTGAATCCCTTCCCGAAAGGATCTGAGGCACAACCGGCAACCACCAGGAGCAGAATCAGGGTAGAAACCGTAAGAAAATATCTGGCC
>CAZTLA010000204.1:0-5452 GCA_964614365.1 uncultured Syntrophales bacterium
GGCCGCCCCCGCATTTTTTCTTCCCCCACCCCCCCTCCCCTTTGTCTTTTCCCCCCTTTCCCCCCTGGGTCCCCCCCCCCCCCTTTTTTTTTATTTTTTATTACCCACTCCCCCTTCCGGGGGAAAAACCGATTTTCCCGGAACAATCTTTTCACTGTTTTTATCCATGCCGGTTCCGGCGGAATTTCATAATTGCACCGCGGACACTTCACCATGTTGCAACCGACGCCCAGGGGACAATTTCTGCACCCCTGTATTCCCTCCTCCTCGCTGAATTCATAGCCGCAGAAGCTGCATCGTATCATAGGAGCCCCGTTATCGCCAGTATCTTATTGAGCACATAGCCGCTGCCGAAGGCAAAAAGGCTCACAAAAATCCCGATGGCCAGGGCCACCTTCAGGCCCCGTTCCTTTTTGATGATCAAAAACTGGGCAATACAGGGGATGAACAGGGTAAGGGTGACCGCGGCCACCGTAAGTTGTCTGGCATTGAGCAGTCCCTTGGTCTGGAGGTCATACAAACCCGCGGCGCCGTAGTCACGGCGGAAGAACCCGAAGATAAACGCCACCGCCGTCTCCCGGGGCAAACCGATGGTAGCCATGACCGGCGCGGTCCATGTCGCCATTGTATCGAAAAAATGCGTGATCTTGCCGATCCAGAGGAGAATTGAAGCCAGGATAAACAACGGCAGTATTTCCAGGAGATACCACTGCATCCGGCTGTAGGTCTTGGTCAGTATGTTGGAGAGCTGCGGCAATCGCATGGGGGGGAGTTCCATGTAGAACATGGGTGTCTCTCCCGGAATCACCTGGGCCGCGAGCAATCCCACCAGAAGGAACAGCAGCGCCAGGCAAAGGGCCCAGATCAGGAGGGCGCGCGGCTCCTGGGAAAGGAGCGCCAGGATAACGCCCAGTTGGGCGGAACAGGGAATAGCCAGGGAGAGGAGCAGCGTTGCAATGATCCTCTCCCGTACCGTCTCCAGCGTGCGGGTGACCATGGTGGCCATCGTATCACAGCCGAAACCGAGCACCAGGGGAATTACGGCCCGACCCGTAAGACCGATCCGCTTGAATATCCGGTCCACGAGGAGCGCCAGGCGGGGGAAATAGCCGCTGTCTTCCAGTATGGAGAAAAAGAGAAAAAACGTCGCCACGATAGGCAGGATGATGCCCAGGGCATACCGCAATCCCAGGGTGATGATGCCGTACTCTCCCGTGAAGAGTTCCCGCCATATCGGCCACGGAATGAACCCCTTCACGATTTCCGTAATCCAGGGGTTGAAATGTTCTTCAAAGACCGTCCCTTCGAGGAAATCAACGATCGTCCCGGCGCCGAATACCCCCACAAACTGATAGAGTCCGTAGTACAGGACAATAAAAAGCAGCGGCACGCCGGTGAGCGGCCTCACCGACCAGCGGGAAACTTTTTCTCCCAGCGTGACTTTTCTTTCCTCGGGGGCGCGAAATACTCCCTCCAGGATCTTTTCCGTGATTCGCCTCCTCTCCAGGGAAAGATCAAGGTGAAAGGATTCCCGCCGTGCAAACACCTTTTCGCCAAGCGCTGCGTCCAGGGCGGCAAACCCATCCCCTTCCGCTGTCCGTGCCAAGTCCCCCACCTCTCGATCCCGCTGCAGGAGCAGCAGGGCTATCGACTTTGTCGAAAGTCCGTACTTCCCCCGTAAGTGCCCCGTTAGCTCCGCAATATCGTTTTCAAGCCACGCGCTATAGCGGGGGAGGGAATGGTCTTTCTTCGCGTAGCAGGATATTTTCTCCTGTATCTCCGGCAATCCGCGCTTCCGGGCAACGGCGGCGCCCACCACCGGGATTCCAAGTCTTTCCTGCAGCAGAGGGATATCGATCGTTATCCCCAGACGCTCCGCCTCATCCATGATGTTCACCACCAACATCACCGGCAGCCCGGCCTCGATAAGCTGCACGGTCATGGGCAGCATGCGCTCCAGGTTCCTGGCGTCAACCACGTGGATGACCGTATCCGGCGCATCTTCAAGCAGTATCCGCATGGCAACCCGTTCTTCCTCCGTGATGGGAAGCAGGGAATACATCCCCGGCGTATCGATTATCTGGAAACTCTCGCCGCCGATGACCGCCGTTCCCCGGGCAACTTCAACGGAGGTGCCCGGATAGTTGGAAACGGTTACATAGGCCCCCGTCAACACGTTGAACAACACGCTTTTCCCCACGTTGGGATTGCCCACGAGCGCCACCTTTTTCACGCTGCAGGACGTTTCGGCAAGAGGCCCGTGGCAGGAAGATTTCCTTTTGAATAAGGCCATACGAATAGTACCTTTCTTACTTCTTATTGTTAATGGATATCACTTTCAATGTCGTGGCAAAAAAATTTATTTTTTGCACTTCGCGCAGAGGCCGTACAGTTCCAGTTTATGGCTCTCCATAAGAAAGCCGTAGCTGTCGGCAACGGCCGCCTGGAGTTTTTCTATGGTTTTGTTTTCAAATTCGGCGATCTTTCCGCATCGCGTGCAGACCAGGTGATCGTGATGTTCACCGTCGACAATGTGCTCGTACCGAGTCTGCCCGTCGCCAAAGTGAATCTCGCGGGCGATACCCGATTCGGCAAAGAGCTTCAGGGTGCGGAAAACCGTCGCGTAGCCTATCTTCGGATACGTTACCCGCAGTTCCCGGTAAAGTTCTTCGATACTCGGATGCTTGTCGGAGGACAGGAAGAAATCAAGGATGATTTCGCGCTGCCGGGTAGATTTCAGCCCTTCCCTGGCAATGTAATCGTGGAAAATCTGCTTCTTTGCCTTCTTCACGGAAACACCTTTATTGAAATTGATTTTCATTATACATAGACAAAAACTGGTGTCAAGCGTTTTTTGAGGAGAATGCCAGGTGAAACAGCGGAGACAAAATGAATCCGTCAGTGAGCGGCATCAGCATGCGGCTTTCGCACACTCAAAAGTCCAGCAGATGTCCCCGGTCATGCAGCCAGATTTTTTCCCGGTCATAATCGGGGATGGTTTTCGCAAGAAGCTCCCAGAAACGGCGGGAATGGTTTTTCTCGCGTATATGGATAAGTTCATGAACCACCACGTAGTCTATGACGGAAGGCGAAGCCATGACCAGCCGCCAGCTGAAGGACAGGCGGTTGTCGTGAGTACAGGCTCCCCAGCGGCACCGCGCGTCACTCAATTTCATTCCCCGGGGCCGAAGAGAGAGAAGGCTGCCGTATCTGTCGAGCCTTCCGGCAAGGTCCTCTTCAGCCCTCTTTCGGTACCAGGCGGTGAAGAGCGCTCTCGCACGGGAGGCCTCCGTCCGTTTGAGGACAAAGCACCCGCCGGAGAACCTCAGGGGATCAAGCCCGTTTCCCCCCTCTTCGATCTCCAGACGACAGGGCGTCCCCAGAAAAAGGAAGACCTCTCCGGCAACGAAGGAGCGGGGTGCGCACGCCCGGTCATGGTTTTCCCTTTCTCTGCGCTTTCCCTCCAGCCAGGACTTTTGCTTTCGGAAGAAAGCCTCTATTTCAGCGCGGGAAGTTCTCCAGGGCGCATGGATCACGGCACATCCGTCTTTTTTCAACTGCAGGGAGATCGTCCGTTTCCTTTTTCTGCTCCTCACCAGAACGTACGTCCCGCCGCCAATTGATCCTTCCGCACGGTACGGCATATTTTTTATCCCCTGCACTGCGTTCCCGGTGAGTTTGTCTCCACGGTCCGCACGCAGTTCCTTCCTTTTCTCTTCGCTTCTGCGGCACGTCCTCTGCGCGGCCGTCTTGCCCGCAGCTCCGCCCCATCGCATCCGGGCCGGTTCTCCTTCTTTCGCGAAAGAAACCGTTGTCACCGCGTGCGGGATATGTTACTGAAAAAGCATCTGTTCCCGAACAGGTTCCTCGGCTTCCGCACAACGTTCAGGCAGTATTGCTGAGTTTCTCCGCACCATACCATGAGGAGGTTGGATGTTCAAGATGGAGACGGATCATCGCCCCTGGGGTTACTACGAAGTCCTTTCCGACGAAGCAGATCATAAGGTGAAGAGGATCACCCTCTATCCCGGAAAACGCCTGAGCTTGCAGCGGCATAAGCACCGGTCCGAGCACTGGTATATCGTTCGCGGCGAAGGCCGCGTTACCCTGGATGGGAAAGAACTGCATCTGAAAACGGGACAAGCCCTTGATATCCCTCGCGGCGCCCTGCACCGCATCATGAACCCGGGAAACGAGGATATGGCCTTTATTGAGGTGCAGACGGGAGATTATTTCGGAGAAGACGATATCGAGCGGTATGAGGACGATTACGGACGGACATGATTCTTCTTTCCCAAATCGAAAAAGGCCTTGCCATTAAAAATTTTCTCCGTTAGATTCCGTACGCTTCAGATTGTCATGAGGGTATACCTTCCCTCCCTCGCAGGTCACCGGGGCATGAGGATGATTGTAAAGGTAATAAGCAGCGCCGTCATCGGCATTGATTCCCATACCGTCCATGTGGAAGTTGATATATCTTCGGGCTTGCCCATCTTCTCCACGGTCGGTCTTCCCGATTCCGCCGTCCGCGAAAGCAGGGACCGTATCAGGGCCGCCGTAAAAAACTCCGGCTATGCCTTCCCCCGACACCACGTCACCGTAAACCTCGCCCCTGCCGATATTAAAAAAGAGGGGACGGGCTTCGACCTGCCCATCGCCGTCGGCATTCTTGCCGCCGAGGAGTGCATCAAGCCCGAGGTGCTTGAGCATTACCTCATCATCGGAGAACTTTCTCTGGACGGCGGCGTGAAGGCGGTGCAGGGCGTGCTTTCTGCGGCATCCCGGGCCAAGGAAACGGGCATAAAGGGCATTATCGTGCCCGCGGAAAATGCCGTCGAAGCCGCCATGGTGGACGGCATCGAGGTGATTCCCGTGGCTGCGCTCTCCGACGTTGTGGAATTCTTTAACGGGAGGATGGACATATCGCCCGTCAAAGCCGACATCGATGCGCTGTTCCGGATGAGCCTCCAACACCCCTTTGACTTCGGTGAAATACGCGGGCAGAACCAGGCAAAGCGCGCCCTGGAAGTAGCGGCGGCAGGGGGACACAATATCCTTATGGTCGGTCCCCCCGGTTCCGGCAAGACCATGCTGGCGCAGCGTCTCATCACCATCCTGCCGGAACTTTCCTTCGCGGAAGCGATCGAAACAACGAAGATATTTTCCGTGGCTGGGCTTCTGGACAAAAAAGAGGTCATCCTGGTGACGAGGCCGTTTCGTTCTCCACACCACACCATATCCGATGCCGGCCTCGTAGGGGGAGGCCACACCCCCAAGCCCGGGGAAATCAGTCTCGCGCATCACGGCGTGCTTTTCCTGGATGAATTGCCTGAATTCAAGAAAAACGCCCTGGAAGCCCTGAGGCAGCCTATCGAAGAGGGAAGGATCACGATCACCCGGTCGTCGATCACCGCCGTCTATCCGGCAAAATTTATGCTCGTGGCTGCGATGA
>CAZTLA010000205.1:0-5428 GCA_964614365.1 uncultured Syntrophales bacterium
CCGGCAGAGATTCTAAAGAAAGTAGTTGCTTTGTCAAGCTATATTTTATATTTACAGGGCGAGGGAATCTGTCCTCGGACACCTGCCCGCCCTCCCATATGATTTTCATACAAAGGACAACGTTTGTTCCGCTCGCTGTTCAGGAGCTGGGGCTCAGACAAAGGGGAATCGTTTTATTACTGAACCTCAAGCCCTTCCGCACGGCACGGCTGAAAGGAAGGGGAAGCCCGTCATCCTCTTCGCCGTTCGCGGATGGCTGAAAAATCCCGGGGAAAATCTTTTCACGAAAGGAGATTTGCCTCATGAATACCTTGTCCAGAGATGAACTGAAAAATCTCATAAAGGACCAAAAAGGATTGTGTGTTTCCCTGTTCATGCCCACCCGCCGGGGCGGCGCGGAAACCCAGCAGAACCAGATCAGGCTTAAAAACCTGCTGCGGGAGGCGGAAGAAAAACTGGCGGCGGGCGGTTTGCGCCCCCAGGACGCCAAGTCTCTGCTGGAAAAAGCGCAGGGACTGACCGGCAATCCGCCCTTTTGGCGGAAGCAGAGCGACGGCTTTGCCCTTTTTCTTTCCCCGCAAACATTCGGCTTTTACCGCCTTCCCCGCACCTTTGAGGAACTGGTTGTCGTGAGCAACCGTTTTCATCTGAAGCCGCTCCTTCCTCTTCTGGGGGTTGAAGAACGTTTCTATATCCTGGCGCTCAGCCAGAATAACCTGCGTCTCATCGAGGGAACGGCGCAGGGCGCCAGGGAAATCGATCTCGAAACAATACCGCGAAACCTCGAAGAAGCGCTCCGGTACGATGAACCGAAAAAGCAGATGCGGTTCCACACGGGAAAATCAGTGGGCGGTCAACGCTCAACCATGACGGCAGGCCACACGGAAACCAGAAACGATGCGAAGGAAAACTTCTTCCGGTATTCCCGCCTGATCGACAAGGGCCTGCGCGCCATTCTGCGGGAGGAACGGGTTCCTCTGGTGCTGGCAGGAGTGGATTACCTTTTTCCCATCTACCGTGAGTCCAATACCTATCCCTCCCTCATGGCCGAGGGCATTCCCGGCAATCCCGAAGGGATGAGCATGGAACAACTGCACCGGCAGGCGTTGGCGGTTGTAACACCGCACTTCCGGAAGGCGGAAAATGACGCCCTTTCCCTGTACCGGCAGTCTTCCGGAACGGGGCTTACCTCCAATGACATAGGGCAAATCGTACCGGCAGCCTACCACGGACGCGTCGGCGTGCTGTTCTTCGTCATCGGATACCGGGAATGGGGAACCATTGATCCCGAAGGCAATATTCTTCAAAAGGGGAAAGAACAAAAATCAAAGGGGGAAGACCTCCTTGATTTTGCTGCCGTCCATACGTTTTTAAACGGCGGGACTGTTTTTCCGCTTTCTCCGGAGAGAATGCCGGACAGCACGCCGCTCGCGGCGGTTTTCCGTTACTAAGAACAATCGCGGGAAGGATCGAAAGAAGTGGATGCAACACAGAAAAAACTGAAGGTAGCCGGACTTTCCGTGATCTCCAACAGCGTTCTCGTGGTCATGAAGCTCGTCGTGGGCATCCTTATCGGGTCCGCCTCCATCTTGTCTGAGGCCATCCATTCAGGCGTCGATCTCCTGGCGGCGCTTATCGCCTTCTTTTCCGTCCGTACATCGAGCATCCCGGCGGACACTGACCACCCATTCGGGCACGGAAAGGTGGAAAATATTTCCGGGACTATTGAGGCGCTGCTGATTTTCGTGGCGGCGGGCTGGATCATATTCGATGCCGTGAGAAAGTTCCTGAACCCCCATCCCCTGGAATACATAGGATGGGGCGTTGGGGTAATGGTCGTTTCTGTCGTCACCAACATCCGGGTGTCGGGATTGCTCTTCAAGGTGGGCAGGGAAACGGATTCCATTGCCCTGCAGGCCGACGCCTGGCACTTAAGAACGGATGTCTATACCTCGGCGGGCGTCATGGCGAGCCTCGCCGTCATCTGGATCGGCCATGTCTTTTTCACTGACGCTAACCTGCACTGGCTTGATCCTGCCGCAGCCCTTGCCGTTGCCCTCATGATCATGTCCGCGGCGTACCGTCTGACCGTGCAGTCGGCCCGCGACCTTGTGGATTCCCGTCTTCCGGAAAACGAAGAGACATGGATCAGCAGTCTCATCGCCGGATACCAGCCCACCATACGCGGCTTTCACCAACTGCGCACCCGCAAGTCCGGGAATTTCCGGTTTGTCGATTTTCACATTAAGGTGGGCCCGGCTATGTCCGTGGACGACTCACACCGGATCACCGTCGAACTGACAAACAGCATCCGCTGCCGCTTCCCAAAAACGAGCGTCACGATCCACACCGAACCCTGCAACAGTGGGTGCCCTCCCAAATGTCTGCTCGGATGCCTTCTCACGGAGGCGCAAAGGGCGGAACTCGCGGAGAAGCAAGCTTCTTATAATCAGTAATCGGCATAAATAGTTTTCATGCCCTTCTATATCATGAACGTACGCCCCTTCGGCCCACGGGAGACCTTGCTCTGGAGAGGATTCATCCTCGACGGAACGAGTATCGCCACGACGCCGGTCTCAACATTCCGGGAAGGGCTGACCGCCCGATTCAGCCCTAAACTGCTTTTCGAAAGGGGCATTTTCTGCAGCGCCGTCATCGGCTCTCTCTGGGCTTTTCTTACCTTGATCAAAACAGGAGACGAACCATGTTCCGTTCAGGATTTATAGGCATTATCGGCAAACCAAACACGGGTAAATCAACGCTGCTCAACCGCATCGTGGGCGAGAAGATCGCCATCACGACGCATAAGCCCCAGACCACGAGAAACAGGATCACGGGCATCAGGAACCTGGAACAGGGGCAATTGATATTCCTCGATACGCCGGGCATCCACCGGGTCTCGACCCCTTTGAATAGGCAGATGACGGAAACAGCGCTGGGAACGCTGGAAAGCACAGACGTTCTGCTTCTCCTCGCCGAGGCCGGCAATGAAGCTTCCCCCGAAGATCAGTTCGTCATCGGTCTGCTGAAAAAGGTCAGACAGCCGGTGATCCTTGCCATTAACAAGATAGACCTCGTGGACAAGCCATCGCTTCTTCCCCTTGCCAATGCATTCCGGCAGCTCTTCCCGTTTCAGGAAATCCTCTTCCTGTCCGCCATGAAAGGGGAAGGCGTAGAGGGCCTCATCGAAGAAATCTGGAATCTGCTCCCGGAAGGCCCCCAGTACTTCCCCGAAGACATGATGACGGACCGCACGGAGCGTTTCATCGCCGCGGAGACCATCCGGGAAAAAATCACGCTCCTCACGCACCGGGAAATCCCCTACGCCACGGCGGTCGTCATCGACACCTTCCGGGAAGACGAAGAAAAGAACCTGATCCGCATACAGGCGACGATCATCGTGGAAAGGGATTCGCAAAAGGGAATCATTATCGGCAAAAAAGGGGCCATGCTGAAAGAGATCGGCACGCGGGCCAGGCGGGACATGGAGAGATTCTTTGCCGCAAAGATTTTCCTCGAACTTTTCGTCCGGGTGCAAAAGGACTGGACCCGTGATATAAAGATGCTCCGGGAATTGGGATATACGGACAAATGACGGCTTCGTAATTTCACTGAATTCTCAAAGATTAGGAAAACATGCTACCTGTAATCGCCATCATCGGCAGACCCAACGTGGGAAAATCCACCCTTTTCAACCGGCTGTCTCCCCCCCGGAAAAAGGCCATCGTCATCAACGAGCCCGGCGCCACGCGGGACCGCAATTACGCCGACTGCGCCTGGAACGACAAGCCATTCCTGCTCATAGATACGGGCGGGTTCGAACCCGCATCCACGGAGGGGATCATGTCCCAGATGCGAGAGCAGACTACCCTCGCTGTGGAAGAGGCAGATATCATCATCTTCCTCATGGACGGCAGGGACGGGCTCACCCCGTCGGACAGGGAGATTGCCGGGATTCTCCGGGCAACGGGGAAACCGGTTTTTTTCGCCGTCAATAAGATAGACGGGCCCCGCCACGAAAACCTGGCCCACGAATTCTACGGCCTGGGAATAGAGACGTTCTACTCCCTCTCCGCCCAGCACGGGTATGGGATCGACGAACTCATGGACGGCGTGGCCGGCCATCTTCCTGAACCAAAGGCCGATCCGAAAGACGCGGGAGGGGATGATGAACGGCCCATCGGGATAGCCGTCATCGGCAGGCCGAACGTGGGGAAGTCGTCGCTGGTCAATAAAATACTCGGCTACGAACGGACCATCGTCAACCCCCTTCCCGGCACCACGCGGGACGCCATAGATACCCCCTTCCGGGTAGCGGGACGCGACTATCTCCTGATAGACACGGCCGGCATCAGGCGTAAGAGCAGGGTGAGCCTGACCTTGGAAAAATACAGCGTTGTGCATGCCATAAAGGCTATGGAGCGCTGCGACATCGCCCTCGTTCTCGTCGATGCCGAAGAGGGGATTACGGAGCAGGACGTGAAAATCGCCGGCATGACCCTGGAGAAGAGAACGGCGGCGATCATCGTGGTCAACAAATGGGACACGATTGACAAGGATAACCGGACGGTGGGAACGTATGTCCGGGACATACAAGACCAGCTCAAATTCATGGATTTTGCTCCCATTATCTTCATCTCCGCCCTGAGCGGGCAGCGGGTGTCAAAAATATTCGGATTGGTAAACACTGTCTACGCGCAGTACACGAAACGGATAGGAACCCCCGAACTGAACAAAACGATGCGGGAAATCGTCGCCGCGAACCCGCCCGCCCGCTATCAGAACCGGGAAGTCTCCTTCAGCTACATGACGCAGGTATCCGTCAAGCCGCCTACGTTCGTTTTTTTCACCCGGCAACCAAAGAGCATTCACTTCTCCTACGAGCGGTTCCTCTTAAACCGGATAAGGGAATCCTTCGGTTTCGACCAGGTGCCCATCCGGATAATTTTCAAGAAAAAGACCTGATGCGGGAGGCCCATCCCGAAAAAGAATCCCTGCTTTTTGTGGAGTAGTCAGAAAAAGTTTGACATTTTAAGAATTCCTCTGCGGCATCACAAGCACTCTTTCCTAAAGCCAATGTTTGACATACCCCATAGAGCGATAAACTTCTTGCGGGAAGTCACCCGCTTCATCCGAAACCCTTTGCCCCTGCCTTGAGGAAGCGTTTCACCATGCGCTGAATCCTCTTGTCCTCAATCCGGTGAGCCAGAAATTTCATCAGCCATTCCTGTCTCACTTTATCGAAGAGGCCTTTGATGTCCGCCTCAACGACGTGGTTGATCGGCTTGTTCTCCACCGTCTCGCTCAAGGCTCTGATCGCATTATGACAGCTTCGCAGCGGACGGAACCCATACGAATCTTCCATGAAATCCCGCTCGTACACAGATTCCAGTATCCGCACAAGTCCTGCCTGGACAAGTTTGTCTTC
>CAZTLA010000206.1:0-5413 GCA_964614365.1 uncultured Syntrophales bacterium
CCCTGTGTTATCAGGATCAACGAGGTTTTCTATTTTTTTTGGTGGTGGATCAAGGATTTCAGCGAATTGCCTCACCTATAATATTACCCATGGCTTGATGAAAAAAGGTGTAACTGCCGCCGGTTATCGTATGGTAATGATGGGTTCGAGATAAGAAGCGGGCGGTTGAAAACCGAGGAGGGTGAGGATGGTAGCTGCCACGTTGCCAAGACCAAAGGCGTTTCCGGCCTTGTTGAGCGCATAGCGTTTCGTGTCCGGTCCATGAATGATAAAAGGAACCGGATTTACGGTATGGCTTGTCATGGGCACATATTCTCCGCCCGGTCCGTTTACCGGGCTGCCGGTCTTTTCGTCGACGGCAATCATTTGCTCACAATTGCCATGATCGGCGGTAATGATAACCGTGCCGCCAAGTTCGTCCATAACCGACAGGAGCCTGCCGACGGCACGGTCGACGGTTTTCACCGCCTCGACTGCGGCAGAAAGAGACCCCGTATGCCCCACCATGTCCCCATTGGCAAAATTGAGGCGCAAAAATTTATAGTTTCCCGAACGCAGTGCCTTTTCCGTCGCTTCGGCTATTTCGATGGCCTTCATTGCCGGGGCGCGGTCAAAGGCGATTTTGTCCGATGGTATCTCCTGCCAGTTTTCGGTTTTTTCGTCAAATTTTCTTGAGTTGTTGCCGTTCCAAAAATAGGTTACGTGGCCGAATTTTTGCGTTTCGCTGATCGCAAACTGGGTGACGGCATTTCTTGCCAGGTACTCGGACAGCGTGCTCGCAATTGCCGGAGGCTGCACGAGATACCGCGGCGGCAAATGGGTGTCGCCGTCATATTCGAGCATCCCCGCATATACTATCTTCGGACATCTTTTGCGGTTGAATCCTTTAAAGTTGTCTTCCACAAAGGCCCGGCTGATTTCAATGGCGCGATCACCCCGGAAATTAAAAAAGATGACATTATGGTCGTCCGAAATCTCCGTCATCGGCTTTGAAGGATATTCGTGATCGCTGATAACCCAGTGAGGAAGATACTGATCATCGACAAGATGTTTTGCCCGCAATGAAATGACCGCTTCGAAGGGGTTGGGAAACAGTGGGCCTTCACCCAGGACGTGCGCATTGTAGCCGCGCTCAACAATGCTCCAGTCGGCCTCGTATCGGTCCATGGTGGTCACCATCCGGCCTCCGCCGGAGGCGATATGGTACTTTCTTCTCGTCCGCTGCTTAACCGCCTGGACCCGCACGGACCAGAGAAAATCCTCAAGAATGCCCAAATATTTCAAGGCGCTTACGGGAGGGACATCCCTGCCGTCAAGCAAGCAATGGATATATACTTCCTCAACCGCCGCGTTGTCGCACTCCTGTATCAGCGCCATAAGATGGGTGATGTTGCTGTGGACATTCCCGTCGGAAAGAAGGCCGATCAAATGGACGGGGGTCTTTCTGTCCAGGGCGTTCTTGATCGTTTCAGTCCACACGTCGCTCTGGAATAGTCGCCTGCTTGCAATCGCTTCATCCACAAGCTTCGCACCTTGAGAAAATACCCGTCCGGCGCCAAGTGCGTTATGACCTACTTCACTATTGCCCTGGTCACTGTCCGACGGCATGCCTACCGCCGTTCCGTGCGCCTTGAGTTTCGTGACAATCTTCTCGCTGCTCAAAAGATGAAGCAGGTTCTCGGGCCCGGCAATATCGAGCGCATTGCCGGGATAGCCGTCATCCTTGCCGCGGTACAAACCGACACCGTCGAGGATCATCAGCAACAAGGGGCCTGCAACCCCTTCGTAGACCGGATGCTTTTGCAAATGAAAATCCATAGGGCCAGTCTCTCAGAGAGGGTTATATCGTCATGTAAAAAGCGCGGGCGGAAGCCGTTTGTTTTGATAAGAGGTCGCTTTTCAGACAACCGAGTATATGAAGATGGCAACGGTGAGTCAAGAAAAAATGACCACACACTATCTCCGCCGTTCTTTGCTTCGGGGGCGTCTTCGCCTCCCCGGCGCGGGGGAAAGTGCATTGAGGTTTTTGACTGCCTCCCTGGGTTTACTGAAAGTTGGTGGTGGATTACGGTCCCCTGTGGCGCTTGACAAGGACTCCTCAATGCGTTAGTAGGTTGCTCAAAAAGGAAACCAAGATGGGATTATTAAAAGGAACGCTCACATTCTCGCGGTACCGCATCACCGGCGGCCGACCCGCCAATTTCTCCGCCTTCATTGACGAACGGCTGAAAAAGTATGCCTTCAGGGAATCAGCCGCACAGGGGGACGAAGACAACGCGGGCTGGACAAGCCTGGAAAACATCCTCGACGCGGATTTCAAAAACGAGGGATATGCCCTGGGCGACTACCTTCTCTTTTCGCTGCGCATCGACAGGAAAACGATACCCGCCTCCCTTCTGAAGATACGGCTTCTTGAAGGCGAAAAGAATCTCCGCGCCGAAAGCGGCGGGAAGCGGATCTACCGGGAGCAGCGGGACGCCTTGAAGGAACAGATACGTGCCCAACTCCTGGAAAACGCTCATCCCATTCCGTCTTTCCACGGGGTCTGCTGGTCCGTGTCGAAGAGCATGCTCTTTTTCTCCTCCCTCACCGAAAAGGCCGCCGAAGAATTCCAGGACCTCTTCAAACATTCATTTGGCCTCACCGTTTACCCTTTCACCCCCTGGGAAGGGGCGTTGACTGTCGATAAGGGTCCTGCACCGACGGCGGTGGGGAAGGCGTCCATCCGGAAAGGCGCAGGTTCGGACGAATCCTCTCCTACACCATCACCGGGCCGGGAGTTTCTCACCTGGCTCTGGTTCAAAAGCGAGGAACGGGGCGGCACCATCATGATTCCGGACCTGGGTGACACGGAAGTGACCTTCCTGCGGAGGATCGTGCTCGAATCGGGAGACGGTGAGTATTCCGAGACCGTGGTGTGTCAGGGTCTGCATGCGGATATGAAGGAAGGGAAAGAGGCGCTGCGCCAGGGGAAAAAGATAAAAGAAGCGCGCATCAAACTCACACGGGATACGGCTGACTGGGAATTCACCCTGAAGGCGGACTGTTTTCACTTCCAGTCCATGAAACTGCCCGCCGCCCCCGACGAGGAAGAAGAAGGAGACGCGGACGGCAGGACGCTGGAACGTATCTACCTGGTGGAGACGGCAACCGGGATTATGGACCGTCTTTTCAAGCTGTTCCTCACGGTACGCCACGCACCCGGCTGGGTAACGGAAGAACTGCCCCGGATGGAGAAATGGCTGCGCCAATAAGAAGATGATGGACAACGCCGAATGGCATATATACGTAGGGGAGATACCGTACAGCCCGGAGGGGAACTTCTGGGTCAGCTTCGAGAGCGATCCCGGCCTGAAAAAGACGAAGGCAAACATTTACGGCCGCTGTCTTCCCTGCATCCAAAATCTCTACCACCAGTTGCAGGAAGGGCGCGCCGCCATTACGCTTGGCGATACATACAACTGCTGGAAGGTAACAGCCGTGCTCGGGAATGTCGATGAATGCCTCGCCCTGCTCGGCGAATTTGAACACCGCTTTCCCGGTGGGCACGTGTACGGAAAATTCGGCAGCGGCCGCCCCGGCGCCAAGACCCTGGCCGTGGTCTTTCATGCGGAAAGCGAGGCTGAGCGGGACCGGCTGCAGGAAGCGCTTTCCGTCTGCCTGGCTGCGGTAAGCAAATGGGGAGAAATGCTGATTTCGAAGGGCTGTGCCGTGCTCTATGACGATCTCCTGGGAGACTGGCGCAACTGGGAGCCGACCACGCCCATCCGGCACCCCGAAAACAGGGAGCGGGTGCTGGAGAGAGTCAAAAAAGTTCTTTTTACTGCCTCGATGTGAGGCATGTCGACCATGGACGGCATGCCTTAACGATAACAAGTAATGGGATGGCCGTTTTTGCCTGTTCTGATATGGCCTGTTCTGATATGGAAAAAGAAGCCCTGAAAAAGACGATTCTCGCATACTTGGAGAACCATAACACTCTTTCCCTGGCGACGGAGAAACAAGGGGCGCCCCACGCCGCCACGGTATTTTACGTCAATATCGGATTCGATATTTATTTTTTGAGCAGCCCCTCGACACGGCACGGAGAATACCTGACACACAATCCCCGTGCATCGGCCACCATAGACGAGGATTATTCCAACTGGCTTCTCATAAAGGGAATCCAGATGGAGGGCCTGGTCACGGACGTGGGAGGAATCATGGGGAGCGGCCGCATCGCACTGGCATACGTAATGAAATTCCCCACGGTGAAGGATTTTCTTTTTTCCCCTCACAAGCTCGACAACCTGATCGCCGGTAAAATAAGCGGGGTCGGCTTCTATAAATTGACGCCGGAACGGATATTTTTCATAGACAATGAGAAGGGGTTCGGAAAACGGGAGGAGTTGGTCCTGACCGGTAAAGTCTGACGCCTTCATATACAAGAGCGAAGCTTCCAGGTGAATGGTTTCAATTTATTCTGTATCGGGACTGTATCGGGACTTGACAAAATAACACAAGGGGATTATTGTTGCGTTATCATATTTAGAGGGAGCGTCCATCCCTCACGGCAAGCTGGAAGCTGTCCATACCGGTGTAAAAATCAATAAAAAACGAGCATTT
Source organism: uncultured Syntrophales bacterium (assembly GCA_964614365.1). Lineage (GTDB taxonomy): Bacteria > Desulfobacterota > Syntrophia > Syntrophales > JACQWR01 > JACQWR01. Next base: position 4,606 of record CAZTLA010000206.1, read on the forward strand.
AAAAGGAGGTACGCGGTGAGTTACGGAAGGTTAGCGCATAAACGTCTCTTTAGCCTGACAGTCTTGTTGCTTTGGGGTTTCGTTCTCTTGACGGCCCACGCCGTTGCCGCAGAAAACGGCAAGGAAAAAGATGCGGGCCCGGAAAGGGGGATTGCCGTTTACACGGAATTCTCAGGCCTGTATGTTTCCACAGGCGAATCCGTGCGAATGGATCTGACCGCCGATAACAAGGGAAGGACCGACGAGAATATCTCTCTGAAGTTGACTACGATTCCCACGGGGTGGAAGGCATCCATAAAGGGGCCAAATTACGTGGTCAACAGCGTTCCCGTCCCGGGAAGGAAAACCCGAGTCCTCACCTTTGCGGCAGACCCTGAAAAAGGGATCAAACCCGGGAGCTACCTGTTCCAGGTCGACGCGCATACGCAGGATGGAAAGTTCACCTCCTCCCAGGCCATAACGGTCGTCGTCCGGGAAAAAACAGCCGTTGCCGAAGACATCCAGATCACCACGTCCTATCCCGTCCTGAAGGGACAGACGGACGCCAAGTTCGAATTCTCCCTCGACGTGAACAATAAAAGCGAAACGGACAAGAACTTCAACCTTTCCGCCATGGCGCCGGAGAAGTGGGACGTCACCTTCAAGCCGGCCTATGAACAGAAACAGATATCCAGCCTCCGCATAAAGGGCGGGCAAAACCAGACCGTAACCGTTGAGGTAACCCCGCCCAAAGAAGCGCAGGCCGGCGCCTATCCGATCACGGTCTTCATCAGTTCCGGAGATAAAAAAGCGGAAGTGAAGCTCTCCG
>CAZTLA010000207.1:0-5261 GCA_964614365.1 uncultured Syntrophales bacterium
TGCGTGTTTCCTTACGAATCCAACTTACGGCAATGGTCGAGGCCATGCCGAAAAGAGCAGCGAATTGCGGCGAGTAACCGGCAACCATCATTCCAATTAAAACCGCTATGGGTAAGAGAAGATACCAGCCGCGCACCCACACCTCACGCGGATTTGGCAGCTCCGCCTGCGGCATTCCGCGCAAACCCAATTTCCTCGATTCAAAGTAGACCATTATCCCGACGGACAGGAAATAAAGGAGGCCGGGGATAAAAGCCACTTTGATAATAGCCACATAGGGAATGCCCGTCATTTCGGACATAACGAAGGCCCCGGCGCCCATCACCGGCGGCATGATCGCCGCGCCGGTAGATGCGGCGGCTTCGACGGCAGCCGCGATATGCGGCGGGAAGCCGACGCGCTTCATCAGCGGAATCGTAATCGGTCCTTTGGTGACGGTTTCCGCAATAGGACTGCCGCTGATCGTGCCCATAAGCATACTGGAAACTACCGAAGCCTGTGCCGGCCCGCCGGCGATGCGCCCGAGACTCGACAGGGAAATGTCTATGAAGAATTTCGAGACGCCGGCGCGTTCGAGAAACGCGCCAAAGGCAACGAAGGGAATAATAAATTCTGCCAGCACCTGGGCCATAATGCCGAAGATGCCGTCCGAGGTGAGATAAACATATTCGATGACCCGGCGGATCGAGTAACCCCGATGGCCGATAATGTAGGGCAGGTAGTTGCCGAACAAAGCGTAGGCTATCGGGATGATGGCGCAGAGCGCCATATCGAGACCGAACACCCGGCGCGCCGCTTCGATCGCGACGATCATCGCCATCACGCCCATCCAGATGTCGAGCGCCGTGTAGTCGCCGGCGCGATAGGCCATCGCCTCGTGCTCCGCCATCCAATAAACCACACTGGCGGTGGCGCCGATGGAGAGCAGCAGGTCAATAATCGAAGGTCGGTCGGTGCGGTCGCGCTTCCAGCCTTTATAGAGCAGCATTGGCACTACCAGGCTGTAGAGAACGGCAATGCCTCGAGAGTACTGGAGCGAGACCACGCCGACGGTGGAGGCCCAAATGTAGAACAATGCCACTCCACCCATCATGATCTTGACGGCTGAATTCCAATAGCCGGACAAAGAGCGAATCTTCGTTGTTATTACACCTGTAGCTTCTGACATATCCGCATCACTTGGCGCGAATGCTGTCGGGAATCTGGATTTTCACGACTTTCCAGTGATTCTCTGCACCTTTGTGAAGCGGGAACGTGACGCCCTGCAAGGCTTTTTCCGGCACCATGTCCCGCGATCCGGCGTGGACCTTAAGCATATGCGCGCTGCCGTCCTTGCCGTATGCCGTCTCGATCATTTTCTGAACCAAACTCTCTGCGACATCCTTGTGCACATACCAGATCACCGGGATTCCAAGCGTTGCCGTATCCTCCGTGATTCCCTTATAGGAGCCGGCGGGAAAGACGTAGCGGGCAAAATAAGGATAATGCTTGAAAAAATCGGTTTTTGCCGTCGGTGTGTAAATATCGATTGCGCGGATCGGTTTTTTTGTGGCGGCTTCCATGGTCACGCGATCGGGCTCCGGGCCGGTCCAGGAATAGGCATCAGCTTTGCCGTCCTGCATAGCCTCCCCCGCCTGCGCTCCCAGCAGCGGAATTCGATTGATCTTATCCCAGACGCCGAGCGTGCGGAAAACCCTCTCGGAATTGGTGAAACTCCCCGAGCCGGGAGTGCCGACGGCAACGCGCCGGCCGGCCAAATCCGCCGCCGTGCGGATACCGCTGTCGGCATACGTAATCACGTGCGCCACGCCGAAAAAGACCACGCCGACCGCGCGGAAATTCGTGAGCGGCTTCCCTTTGAATTGCTCCAAGCCGAAATATGCTTCGTGCACATCCGAGGCGAACGAAAGTCCCATTTCCGCCTCCCTGTTGTTCACGCGGCGGATGTTCTCAACCGAGCCGCCGGTAGCCGTAACGCTGACATCGAGATGGGGGACGTTCTTGGACAAATAGGTCCCGATACCGGTAGCGAAAATGCCGAAGACCCCCGACGGCGGACCGCCCACAAAATTCAAACGCTCCACGTTCTCTCCATGTGCAGGGGAAATCACGGCAACGATGCAGACGACAGCGACAAAATAAATAATTTTTTTCATAGGACCCTCCTTTATAATGGTTTCACGGATTCTTTCCCTGTTATAAAAGTGAGCATAGAGACTTTCCCGCAGCGGGGATGCAAGACTCCTTATCCAGAACGGTAGAAGAGTTTCCTGCGCCAGGAGATCTTATTGGCTTGCAGCGTATAGGAGACGTCTTTGTGTGTCAAGAAAAAATTCATTAAAATCCTCTCCTTGCATTCTTTTTCTTTTTCGTGCATTCTTTTTCTGTGGCCCTTTTTTTATTATTTGAGGCTCCATGGCTTATGCCACTTGCGGGAGTCACACATTCACGTTTCAACCGGAGGTATCTGAATGAAAGGATATGGGACGGTAAGAGACAAATTTCTCAGGATCGATCTTTCAGAGGGAACTTATGAAGAGTTTTCTATTCCTTTGGATTATTACAAGCTCTATCTGGGGGGGAAGGCTTTAGGCACCAGGCTGATGTGGGAAGACAAAATCTACGACGTTGATCCTCTTTCGCGGGAAAACAAAGTGTATTTTCTGAATGGCCCGATTTCGGGGACAATGGTGCCCGGTGCGGGGAAAATAGTCTGCCTGACCAAATCTCCCTTGACGGGGATCTATCTCGATACAGCCTGCGGAGGGAGGTTTTCCCACAATCTGAAAATGAGTGGCTATGACGGCATGGTGGTGGAGGGTAAGAGTGAAACGCCGGTAATTTTAAGAATTCATAACGGTGAAGTCAAATTCGACCCGGCGTCCGATGTCTGGGGTTTGGGATGCTTCGAGGCGGAAAAGAAATTGCGGGATAAGTATGGCTCTGAAGTATCCGTCGGGACTATCGGGCCGGCCGGGGAAAACCAGGTGGCCTTTGCGAGTTTTTCCGTTGATTTTTACCACCAGACGGGCCGCGGGGGTTTGGGCGCTGTCTTAGGTTCAAAAAACGTGAAAGGCATAGTTATATCCGGGGACATTCCCCTTAAGGCTCACGACCAGGAAGGTTTGGATCAATTTGTCGGCAGCATCATGGAAGTGGTGAAAGGGGATCCGAAAATAGAAAACCGGATTAAGTATGGGACCATGAGCACACTTGACTTGACCCACAAGCTGGGGATGACGCCGGTCAAGAATTTCACGGAGGGCGTGACGCCGCATTTCGAAGGAATAAAAGCGGAGTCTTTGCGCAATAATTATGTGGTGAAGGATTTGGCCTGTTATACCTGTCCCATGGCATGCGGTAAAGCCAGCCGTTTCATTCATGAGGGCCGGGAATATATCCTTGGAGGTCCGGAATATGAAACTATCGCACTGTTAGGCGCCAACCTGGGCATACAGGCCCCCGACCTCTTCTACCTGTCCTGGCTCAGCGATGATCTGGGCATGGATACGATGTCCACAGGCGTCATTATCGGCTGCTTGATGGAAGGAGTAGAACGTGGGCTTATTACTGAAGACCAGATAGGCGTAACGCTTCGCTGGGGAGACGCCGGAGGGACGGCAAAGCTGATAAAGATGATAGCCTGCAAGGAGGGAATCGGAGCGGAATTGGCGCTGGGAATAAAGAAGTTTGCCGCCAAATACGGATTGAAAGAGATAGCCATGGAGATCAAAGGACTTGAACTGGCTGCATACGACCCACGGGGAAGCACCGGCTATGCCCTCGCATTGGCTGTGGCAGACCGGGGAGGATGCCACCGGAGGGCCAGGCCGCTCGAGAGAGAAATGCAATCCCCCGATGCGCTTTATCAGTATGAGGGCAAACCAGAACTGATCGTAGAGCTGGAAAATAGTCGGGCTTTTTATCATTCTCTGGTGCTATGCGATTTCATCCCTCCTCTGTGGCCGCTAAAAATGAAGGAATACGCCTCCATCGTAAAAATGCTGACCGGTTGGGATTACACCGTTGAAGAAGTGGCCAGAGTAGGGGCGCGGGCTTTCCTGCAAAACAGATTGTTTAATCTGCGGTGCGGCATTGACAGGCAAGACGATACACTGCCGCACCGCTTTTTCACGAAGGCTCTTCCCGGGGGAGCGGCCGCCGGTCGCCCCATCGATGCTCAAAAGTTTCGAGGGATGCTGGAGCGCTACTACGAGTTGCGGGGCTGGAACGAAAATGGCTGTCCCCACGTGGATACCGCCGGCGCTTTAGGCATAGCGAGGGAGGATTTGCAGATATGAAGACGGGAAAACTTGTAGTCAGGAAAAACCAGTGTACTTTATGCGGAAGGTGCAGCCTGGCCTGCTCGCGCAGACTGGCAGGCTTTCAGGACCCTGCAAGGGCGGCGATACGGATTATTGATAATCTGCCTGTCAGTTTTGACGTAAAAGTAAAGTTCTGTATCCAATGTCCTCAGGCTTCTTGCATGGAGGCATGTCCTTCAAATGCTCTTTTCAGGGGTGAAGACGGAGTAGTTTGCCTGGATAGAGAAAAATGCACAGGGTGTTCGGGGCTGTTCCCCTGCGTCAAGGCATGCGAAGCCGGTTTAATGTTTCAGCATCCGGAAGTTCCTTATCCGCTGAAATGCGATCTTTGCCGGGGAAACCCCCTCTGCGTCAAAGAATGTCTTTCCGAGATACTGACATTCAAACAGGGAGCTATCGAACTTGAAGGTTGAAGCGACGTTAAACCAGTTTATAACGTGATACGGCACATCGGTTATTGTTTGTCTTGCGCATCTGCCCATGCCAAGTCCATATCAAACTTAATATCAGTTTTAATCATAACGTAATGTGAACCCGTCCCCGATTTCCGTGGAGGCAAAGAAGGACCGGACGGGGCTTATGGTGGGACGGGTGCAATAATCAACCTTGACAAATAGAACGAACGTTCTAATATAGGCGGCATGTTTTCTTCGGAGTGAGGAATCATGGCCGCCATAGCCACCGTGTATAGGTCCCGCGATCCACAGGCTACCGATTATTACCGCTGTGTCGAGGATCATCTGGAAACCTTCGTCCAAGTCTACGAGGAACGGTTTGAGCGGACCTACGGATTCTTCCGTCCCTATCTCAAGAAGGTCATTTACCGTTATCTTGATTGCGGCGACTTGCACAACGGCTTTGCCCGGGTGAAGTGTAAAGACTGCAACCATGAATATCTTCTTGCCTTCTCCTGCAAGCGCCGTCATTTTTGCCCCT
>CAZTLA010000208.1:0-294 GCA_964614365.1 uncultured Syntrophales bacterium
TAATACCCTTCCTTTCTAAGTCCTCCTTTATATCCTTATTAACACTGGCCGTATGGGCAGCGGAAATTGGCCCGCCGACAAAATATGTCCAAGATGCCCAAAAAGCTACTCTCCCAGCATAAGACTTTTTCATACAACAATCGTATGCTTGATTAGCAAGGATATCCGGATATCTAATACCCATAATCTCAAGAGCAGCGACATCTATACGATATTTATCTTCGTCGCCCTTACCCTTGAAGCTCAAATGGATTGGAAGTAACCCATCACCTGCTAATTTATTACTATCAAAAT
>CAZTLA010000208.1:304-5249 GCA_964614365.1 uncultured Syntrophales bacterium
TGTTATGATAGGGTAAGCAACAACACTGACTCCTGTTTGCGTATCTACGTGTTTTTCTTCATAGATTTGGTTCAACTTACTCAAATCTATACTGCGCGCACTTGGATTATAACTGGCACACCCTAACCCTAAGAATATTACCACGCTTATCAATACTAACACTAATAATCTTACTAATAATCTTATCGCTTTCATTCCCCTACCTCCTTTTTCCGGAATAATCCGAAATGTTTAGTTTCTTTGTCGCATAATTTACCTTATGTAGTCAACAAAAAAAGGGAGGGTTGAGCTTCCCGTCCATCTTTCCGTTTGATCGAATCATCTGAGGTTATTTTGCTGGTAATCCGGTTTCAATTCAGACGCGGAATCAGATTATGATTCAGACGACTCGTCTTCTGCAAGTTGCCGTTCGAGTTCCTCCAACGGCGGAAGAATTGCAGCAATTGCAGCTCTGAGAGTTCCTATATCCTGTTCGATGATTTGCCAGATTTCGGCAATGTTTACTCCTTCATACTGGTGAATAAGAACATCACGAAACCCGGCCAACTCGCGCCACGGAATTGAGGGGTGGTCTTTTCTGTATTCATCGGGAATTCTTTTGGCAGCTTCACCAATGATTTCAAAATTACGAATAACCGCGTCTTGAGTTCGCGCATCGGCGAGAAATGCACCCTTCCCCTCGCTTGTATATTTGAGGATCCGGTCAATGCGCTCAAGTATCTGGGCAAGATAAACACGTGGGTCCTTGGTCATAACGGTCTTGCCTCTTTGAGAATTTTTCGACGAAGGAGCCAATAAAGTCCGTCCTCGGATACCACATCCACCTCCCTGCCAAGCAGTTCCCTCAAATCCAGAGTCAAAGCGCTTAAATCGAGCAGACTGCTGCCTTCTTCCATTTTCACCAGAAAGTCCACATCGCTTGACGAACCAGCCTGTCCTCTGGCGACCGAACCAAAAATCCTTACATTATGTGCGCCGTGCCTTGTCGCTATTGCCATGACTGCATCGCGTTTTTCCCTGAGAAGTTGTCCTATTTCCATATAGCAGCATCCCTCTATCTTCGTTATCAACGTCTAATAAAAACAAAGCTCATAGTACAGATCATTTGTTTCCGAGCTGCTCTTTTATTTTTCCCTGGTTTTTACAATTGACCTTGTATTTTCTCCATCGGAGACACTCGCCGTCGCGGCAACGTCCTTTATCATCGCATTCCTGCTTGTGCGACACGCATTCTGATCTTTCTTCTGTATATTGCCCTTCCGTAGAATTAGATTGCGTAACGGTACCCGTATATATTCCTTGAGCGCCTATCAGTTTACCAATCTCGACCGCGGTACGCTGATCAACCATTCCGCTTTGATTTAATTTCATTTCTTTAATGATTTTATCAAGGGCATTCCTATCAACCAAGGTAAAATAATTTTTCCCGTCCATGCTTATACTGCCCAAAACGCCTTCTATTTGAGAAGTGATTTGCTGTCCTTCCGGACCGCTGAACGGTAATACAGCGACTGTTTTTGTAAGTGATGCCTGATGATACTCAGCAGGCTGGAGCATGTTGACCGCTATCTATGTCGCGCATCCATTAATCAATAGAAAAATACAAAGAAGAAATATTATTTTCCCCCAAATATATGAATACGTTAATCCGCTCTTTTTCATAGCTTCCCGCCTCTCTTGAAGTCAGTGTTTCTGCATCGCATAATTGATTTTATGTTGTCAACAAAAAAGGTTCACGTTTCTGCAAACCCCTATCCATATATCCTGGGCTGATTATTGATTCACCCGTCTGTTTCGACGGAGCATCCTGGATGTCCGGGGAAGGGGGCGGTGATTCTCATATATCCGCCATTCCCCTTTGTCTTGTTTCAAGATATATGTTTGACGATTGGTTTCCCGGTAAGGATAGACAAAGGCGTCGAGCTGCTTATCGAACCATTTAAGATACCAGTATTCCACGGTATTTACACGAGCCTCGCCGTTCTTGATTGTTTTAATCTTCACACTAAGAAGCCTTTTCGTGGAAGGGTTCAGGGGATTCGATATGATCCAGCCTCTCTTTGCATGGCGCAGGAGTATATTGACAATTTCTTTCATTGCGGGGCTATCAACAACAAACCATTTTTCAAATTCCGCTACCTTGATTTCCGGCAGGGCCATGTAAGCACGGAATTCCGCATCTATCGCTTCAGCGAGCACCCGTTCAAGGAATTGCGGTAGATTGGTTTCCGGGGCTTCATTAGCCGTTTCGGCCAGGATATCACGGACCAGTAGACAATATCCCCAAAGATCAGGATAGGTGTCAGGGGCGTCCATGTCACTTCCGACCAAGTCTGATTTGTGCACCATGGTAAAAATATAATCAACATCGCCTCCCTTTCTCAGGTAAAAGCGGCGTAATTTGTCTTCCACCTCAAATTTCCATTGAGCCGTTTGTGCCGATGGGCTAAACAACCTGTTGGAAATGCTCCGATGGGCGTTGCGTTACCCCGCCGTGTATGGGTTTTGCGATGGTCCCAACAAGCCCAATCTTCGTTTCTTGTTTGAAAAACCAGACATCGGGCGCCGCTTCTCGACACATGGATGGCAAAGGACCATCATGCTGATGAATCCGATCTGAAACCGTCCATCGTGGTCGAAGATCCCGAGGACGATGCTGATAGCGGCAACAACGATCATACCTACATCGAGGAAGGAGATCGTCTTTACATATTGACGCACGGCAGTTATTTAACCCTTCAGAATGAACAATTGATTGTTAAGAAGCAAAAAAAGGAGATCTATCGCCGGTCTCTTCATGAACTGGGACTGGTATTTCTCCAGGGTTTCGGCATGACTATTTCCGTGGCACTCCAATTGAAACTGGCGGAGTTGGATGTGCCCGTCGTCCTGGCGCCGCCCATCGGCGCTCCATTAGCCGTCCTGAATCCTATCCGCTCAACCAAGTCACACCTGCGCTACTGCCAGGCGTTGAGGAGAGATGATACTGATATCGTTTCCACGGGGCTGGGAATGATCGCGGCCAAGGTGGGAAATCAGGCAGCCGTCCTTCGTTACTTCGCCAAATACAGGAAAAAGATGAAGTCGGAGCTGGGCTGGAGACTGATGGACACGGCGGACAAAATGTCCGCCATCGCTGAAAAAATTCGCGAAGTTGAACCATCCATCGCTTCGGTCAGGACGGTGGCAATGGGCCTCGAAGGCCACGCCGCTGCCATTTACTGGCATCAGATTTTGTCCTTTGTTCCAGAGGCGATGGGATTCAATGGACGGATCACCCGTTCTGCAAAGGATGTATTCAACCAATGTCTCAATTATGTTTATGGGATCCTCTATGGCGAGGTATGGCGGGCCATCGTCAAGGCCGGCCTCGATCCTTACTTTGGGCTGATGCACGGTTCCCAGAGGGATCAGGGGAGCCTCGTTTTTGATCTGATCGAAGAATTCAGGGCGCCTTTTGCCGATCGTCTGGTCATCAGCATGATCGGACGAAACTTTCAGCCGGAGATAGGCCGGCATGAATTCCTGAAAACGAAGACCAGAAGGCAGCTGGCGATTAGCTTTTCCAAGAGGTGGCAGAAAAAAATGCCATGGCGTTCCCATACCATGACGCCGGGGGCTATATTGGAGAGTCAAGCCGTCAGCTTATCCCGCTTATTCAACCACGACGGAAACTATCATCCTTACAAGATGCGCTGGTGAATTCCAAGAGACATGTATCTGACGCCAAAATTCGGGGTTGCAAGATCGGTCTTACGTGATATAAGTATGCCCCTATGCAGCTCTCAGGTTTCGGCCTTTTGGTTGCGCCGCAGGGCGAGGCGGAGAGCGGATGGGGAAGGGGTGTTTGCGGGAGCGCACGATTCGTCATATTTCCTTGCCCGGGGGTTCCACCGTGCGGGCGTGAGTTCCAGAGGAGGTACACTTCATGGGAGACAATCAGGCGGAGTTCGTAAAGGGGCTCCAGTCGAAGTTGGACGGTAAAATAAAGGAAACGGAGTTATCTGTCCTGGAATACTGGAAAGGACAGATTGACAAGGTGCTGGCACTGAAGCCGGAGAGCGTTGCCGCTATGCAAACGCACGTGAGAAAGATTTCAGAAATGATGGGTAACAGAATAAAGATCATGAAAAGGGAGTAGCATGGAGGATATCGCCAATTTTCTTTTTGAAGTGGGCATGCTGAATAAGACCCCGCGGACGGGTTTCCAGTTTCTGGGTTCCGGCAGGGAATCCGTGGCCGAACATATATTGAGGACGATATTTATCGGATATGCCTTGTGTAAGCTGGAACCGGACGTGGATGAACGTCGGGTTTTGAAGATATGCCTCATGCATGATCTTCCCGAGGCGAGAACCGGTGATATGAACTATGTGAGCAAGAAGTACGTGACGGTTGATGAGAAAAAGGCTGTCCAGGAACTTACGGACACACTTTTTTTCGGCGAGGATATCAAGGGCGCCATTGATGAATTTAATGGAAAAGAAACACGGGAGTCCCTTCTGGCCCATGATGCCGATCAGCTTGCGCTGATTCTGCAGTTGAAAGAATACGGCGATCTGGGAAACAAGTACAGCAGGGAATGGATCGAATTTGCCCTGAAGCGCCTTCACACGGATACGGCCAAAAAACTGGCTGATAAAATCCTGAAGACGGATTCCTCCGCCTGGTGGTTTAAGGATGAGAGCGACTGGTGGGTAAACGGCAATAACCGGTAGATGCTTTTCCCTGAGCGGTTCGGCGTTTTTCAAGATCGGGCATTGAGCCCTGCTTTTTTTGGTTATAGGGGAATTACCGACATGGCAGTGAAAAAACAGAGAAAGTCCGACAGCGCAAAAAACAGGAAAAAAAAGAAGAGCTCAAAGTTCTTGGTACTTTCTCTGCTCATCGGCGTTATCAGTGGATTCCTGATTTTTTTCTTTGTGAGTCTTTTTGATTTTGTATA
>CAZTLA010000209.1:0-5200 GCA_964614365.1 uncultured Syntrophales bacterium
GCATGACCTCCGACCGGGGACTGTGCGGCGGATTCAATTCGAACCTGATCAAGTACGTGGAGCGATTTTCCCGGGATAAGACGCGCGAGGGCAGGGAAGTGAAGCTGATTGCCGTCGGCCGGAAGGGCAGGGACTACTTCCGGAGGAAAGCGGACATGGGCGGCGAGTACGTGGACGTCTTCGGGAAATTATCCCTGGACTTGGCGGGGGAAATTGCCGGGGGCGTTATCAATTCCTTCCTCGCCGGCGATTGCGATGAGCTGTACCTCATCTACAACCAGTTTATGAACGTGTCCGTCCAGAGACCGACTCTGGTTCGGATTTTCCCGGTTCCTTCTCTGGGGAGCGCCGAAGCGCTGGACCATGACCGGACGCTGGAATATCTCTATGAGCCTTCGGCCCCGGTGCTGCTGGAGCAGTTGCTTCCCCGGTACGTGCGGGTGCTGATTTACCGGGCGCTCCTGGAGACCTCGGCAGGGGAAAACGGCGCCCGGATGGTCGCCATGGATAATGCAACCAGGAATTGCGAGGAAATGATACAGAGCCTGACGCTGAAATACAACAAGGCGCGACAAGCGGCGATTACCGCCGAGCTCATGGATATCGTGGGGGGGACGGAGGCCCTCGCGAAGGGATAAACCAACATTAATGACGGGATCCATTTTGCGGCTGAATAGGGACTGGTAAATATTCTAAGGAGACGGGTATGAACAGTGGGAAGGTTGTACAGGTAATAGGACCGGTCATCGACGTGGCTTTCGAGGAGGGGAACCTCCCGCAGATATTGAACGCCGTCACGATCACCAATCCTACTATTAATGACCAGGAGGACAACCTGATCGTCGAGGTTGCCCAGCATCTCGGGGACAATGTCGTCCGCTGCGTGGCGATGGATATAACGGATGGTCTTGTCCGGGGCATGCAGGCCAGGGATACGGGTGCGCCCATTACGGTGCCGGCGGGCCCCGAATGCCTCGGCAGGATACTGAACGTGGTCGGCCGTCCCGTCGATGGTCTGGGGCCGATCGTAGCCAAGAATTATGCCCCCATTCACCGGGAGGCTCCCAGCTTTCTGGAGCAGGATACCTCGGTCAACGTTCTGGAGACGGGCATCAAGGTTATTGACCTCCTGGTTCCCTTCCCGCGGGGCGGCAAGATGGGGCTTTTCGGCGGCGCGGGCGTGGGAAAGACGGTCGTCATGATGGAAATGATCCACAACATCGCCATGCACCACGGCGGCATTTCCGTGTTCGGCGGCGTCGGCGAACGGACGAGGGAGGGCAATGATCTCTATCTGGAAATGAAGGAATCGGGCGTTATCAAGCAGGCCGCCCTGATCTACGGACAGATGACCGAACCCCCGGGGGCGCGGGCGCGGGTCGCGCTTACGGCCCTGGCGGTGGCGGAGTACTTCCGCGACTCGGAAGGGCAGGATGTGCTCCTCTTCATCGACAACATCTTCCGGTTCACCCAGGCCGGTTCCGAGGTGTCGGCGCTGCTGGGCAGAATGCCTTCGGCGGTGGGTTACCAGCCGACCCTGGCCACGGATCTTGGTGAACTGCAGGAGCGGATCACCTCTACCAACAAGGGTTCCATTACGGCGGTGCAGTGCGTGTACGTGCCCGCCGACGATCTTACCGACCCGGCGCCGGCAACGACCTTTGCCCACCTCGACGGAACGGTTGTTCTTTCACGGCCTCTCTCGGAGCTGGGTATCTATCCGGCGGTGGATCCCCTCGATTCCACGTCCCGGATACTGGATCCCAACATCCTGGGGCAGGAGCATTACCAGGTCGCCCGGGCGGTGCAGGTGACGCTGCAGAAATACAAGGACCTGCAGGACATCATCGCCATCCTGGGGATGGATGAACTGTCCGAAGGAGATAAGCTGACGGTGAGCAGGGCCCGCAAAATCCAGCGCTTCCTGTCCCAGCCCTTCTTCGTGGCGGCCCAGTTCACCGGTACGGAAGGAAAGTTTTCGACCGTGGCCGACACCGTGCGGGGCTTCAAGGAAATCCTGGAGGGCAAGCACGATGATCTGCCCGAGCAGGCCTTCTACATGGTCGGTGGAATCGAAGAGGCCATGGAAAAGGCGAAAAGGCTCGCAGAGTAGCCGGAGGAAATCGGATGGTTCAGGAACTGATACTGGAGATTGTTACGCCCGAAAAGAGAGTGTTCGAGGGGGCCGTGGAAGAGGTAACGGTGCCCGGCAGCGAAGGACAGTTTGGCGTGCTCAAGGGGCATACGGCTTTTTTAAGCTCCCTGGGAATCGGCGAGCTCAGTTTTACCCAGGGAGGCAGGAAAACTTCGTATGCCGTGAATACGGGCTTTGCGGAAGTCGCGGCGGGCAGGGTGAACATTCTCGTGGAGACCGCAGAGCGGTCGGATATGATTGATACGGAGCGGGCGCAGAAGGCGAAAGAGCGCGCCGAGACCCGGATGGCGAAGACGGCGCGGGAAGAGGCTGTCGACTACATGAGAGCAAGAGCATCTCTCATACGGGCGCTTACCAGGCTCAAAGTCGCCGGCAAGTCCTGAACATTGCCCTTCTCAGTACTGTCATTAGAAAGCCCGCTTCCGAACAGGAGGCGGGCTTTTTCGCTATTCTGTCCCGACGGAAATATCCACAACCTCGAATTCCCTGGCTCCGCCCGGCGTCTGGACGTTGATAAGATCGCCGATACTTTTGCCGATAAGCGCTTTCCCGATGGGGGAGGTCACGGAAATCTTGTTTACATTGATGTCCGATTCGCAAGGGCCAACGAGTTGATACGTGATGTCCTTTCCCGTGTTGGTGTCTTCGATGCATACCATGCATCCGAAGACCACCTTTTCCACATTCATGTCTTTGAGATCAATGATGTCGGACAGGGCAAGATTATTTTCCAGTTCCTTGATCCTGCCGTGAATAAAGGACTGCCGCTCCTTGGCCGCGGCGTATTCGGCGTTCTCGGAAAGATCCCCGTGTGCTCTCGCTACTTCAATGTCCTTTATATTTTCCGGCAGGGAAACCGTTCGTAAATTATCCAGCTCTTTTTTCAGTTTTTCAAACCCTGTCTTGGTAATCGGTATTCTCGTCATGTACCTTCTCCCGATGTCAATCTGTTTCCCATCGTGCAGCGAGAGCGCGGCGGTCATGCTCTCACTCAAATCCTGATGGCAAACCTTTAATAGAGAAATCAGTCAGTGTCAAGGAAGATTTGGGCGGGATGCAGTACAATATAACATTCAGTTATTTTAACTGAATGTGCTTTCAATTATTTCGCGTAAGGCACGGCAGTCCGCTGCAATATATCGCTCCGTCGTTCGTGTATCCCGATGGCCTAATGCACGGGCAACCGCGAGCATATCCCCGCTGACCTCATACAATGAAGTAGCGAAAAAGGCTCTGAATGAATGTATCGTCAACTCCTTGCGGATACTTGCTATTCGTTTCCATTTATCAAAGAGAACCTGTGCATGTCTTGCCGACATTGGTCGTGTCCCGGATTGACCTGGGAACAAGTGGGAATTTCGGTCGTTTATCTGGGAGGTTTCACGCATGAATATCCATTGATCCAGAATCCTCGACAAAAGAACAGGAACAGGCTGTATGCGACTCATGCCGCCTTTGGCCCGCGCAATAAATAAATTGCCTGCGATCGGTTCATAATCCATGATTTTCAGGGACAGAACTTCAGAACGCCTCATACCCGTAAAGGCATATGTGGCAAATAGGGCCTCATCCCGATCCCTATTCCTGTCTGAGGATTCTCTAATCGCCTGCAGATAGCGCCATACCTCCGCATCCGTCATCGGGGTCGTGCGTCGGGAATGGGCTTTGCCAAGATGTATGTATGCTGAATGGTCATACCGGCTCCTGCCTGTACGAAAGGCCCAGACGAAAAAGGAGCGGAAGGCACTTTTGATTCTGTTCAGAGTGGCCGGCGAACGTATTTCGCCAGATTGATTTGGGAGTCTCATGTTGATAAGAATCTTTTCGAGGTGTTGTCGCTTGACTGCATCAATCCGGATACGTCCGATACTTCGGGCAAGAAATTCGAGGCTATGTTTATAGCAGGCTATGGTATTTGATGAATAGTTTTGAATTTCAAGATGGGAAAGGAAATCCTGGATGGCCTTGGATAGGGGTTCATCTTTGTCTTTATTCTTTTTTTCTTGTCATCATCAAACCTCCTTATCGGTTTTTATCGAAAATGCCCAGGGACAAAAGAAAGGTGGGCGCATTCGAAGAATTACATTCAAACATCGGTAAAATTGATTCGGCGTCACACGATCAAAAGTATCTGTACGCCAATGTATCGATCCTTTTTCGAAAACGCACCGTATCTTGTAAAAAGTTCACAAGGTAACATTTGAAAATTGCAAGAAAAAATCTCATATCGCAAATGGCGTCTGGAAATCTTCGAAAATCGATTTTCGATATTTCGGCTAAGCGCGTATACATGCAAGATTGTTTATTATTTTCTATTGCTTTCTTGCTCCCTAACCAAACTTCTTTCAATTTCAATGGTTTCCCATAATACACATTCTGAGATTATTTGCTATAACTTTGACCGGTGCCATCTGTGAGGCACGGTTGTCCTCGGAAAGGGCCGCAGATTCTGAAATATCTTCCAACTTCCCTGTTCCGGATTAAGGATATATGTTTGACGATTTGTTTCACGGTACGTATAAGAATAGGAGTCGCGCTTTTCGTCCCACCATCTCAGGTACCAGTATTCAGTTGTTGAGACAGTTGCCTCCTTTGGGCTGATCTTATTAACTCTAATATTTAACAACCTTTTTGTAGAAGGATTAAAAGGGTTGGACAGAAACCATCCTTTCTTCTTATGCCTTACGAGAATATTGCATATCTCTTTCATGGCTGGCCCATCAGGGCAAAACCATTGGCGCAGTGCGGTCTCATTTATCGAAGGCAAATCCGCATAAGCTCTGAACTCAGCATCTATGGCTTCGGTCACGATTCTTTCAATGTATTCTCCAATTTTTTCGTCAGACGAAGGCATAGCCTTTCCGATATCCTGAGAGACGTCGCGTACCAACAGACAGTATCCCGCCAAGGAAGGATAGTTATTTCCCTCATGGAAGCTGAAACTGCCCAATTCAGACTTGTGCATCAATTTAAAAACAAAGTGAACCGGCGGTACTGTCAAGATTTATGTGTGAAATTTTCATAGGCCAATTCTTTCAAGAAAGG
>CAZTLA010000210.1:0-5109 GCA_964614365.1 uncultured Syntrophales bacterium
GGTGGTGCTCCGGCCTCGTTTTGCGTACTGGATTCGGACGGGTTTGAGGATCCTGTCTATTGTTGGAGGGGAGATGTTCCGTAAGGCATTGGCGACCTCGGGAGCGAGTTTGCCGAAGTATTCACCGTATCCGGGCAGCCAGATCGGCAACAGGACTTTGAGGCGTTTCGAGCAGGGGAGATTTGCGGCAAGCCAGATTCTTTTGAGAGGTTCACGGATTGTCTCACTCTGATAAACGGGAGGTTTTCCTCTTTTCTTTGCCTTTGGTTTGGTAAAGCGTTTGAACCCATTGAGAACTCTGATGGCGTGCTTACGATGATACCCGCAGGTGGCACAGAATTCATCGAGGATGGCGGTTTTCTCCTGATGGGTGGCATTCTTATACCGTAAATGCACTGCCTCCCGGTATTCGCGTTTGGACCGTGGACTCATAATTATCCCTCCTTGAAGAAGTCGATGTTCGGTAACATCGAATTATGAGTCAACGATCCCTTTTATTCACCTCCTTGGGTAACATTTAATGTGAGGCAATTCGCTTTCTGTCTCTTTCTTGACTTACCGGTTCTTTATGGATAGTATCGCGGATCAACCCAAAGTGCGTTCTTAATGGAGACCGGCAGCATATGGAAACCTTTACGTTGGCAACGGTCAGCCTGATCATTGCCGTTTCTCTTTTCATCAAAAAAAAGCATGATACTGTTCAATTGTCCTTTGCGGCCTTGTGCCTTGCCATATTCATCCAAAAGGGAGGAAGTTTCTTCCAAGGGATATTCTCCAATGAATTCTGGAGAATAATAGACTACACCGGGCTGTTGGCAATACCCCCCCTTACCGTCAGGTTCGGTTACAATTTCCTTAGGCCGCGGAGCTTGCTATCGAAGCGTGATGCTAACAATCTGTCATTATTCAGTATTTTCCTTGCGTGCATCTTTCTCACCCCTATTTTCCGGCAGCCGTATCCGTCTGTCGTACTTTATCTTTATACGGGGTGCACCCTGACGGTTTGTTATCTTTCCTTGCTTAATCATATCAGGGAAACTATTTCCGGCGTGAAAAAAAAGAGGCTTACCTACCTGGGAATTGCGTGTCCGATAGCTGCGCTGCTTTGTATTGTTGATGTGCTGAACTTCTATGGCTACGGCCTGCCGTCATTATCTGATATTATTATTGCCGCCCTTCTCTATTTCGTACTGCTCATCGTCGCCTATCCCCATCTCACCGAGCTTCACGAGCTCATGGCCCGGGCGCTCGTCATTTTTATTACTACGCTTCTGGCAACCATTATTTTTTATCTGATTACCGGCCTGTTCGGTAAAGGGCACAACATGCCCTTTACGCACGTTCTCATGGTATCATTTATCATTGTTATTTCCCTTACGCCATTAAAAATAATCCTGGAAAAGATTTTCAGCAGTCTCTATCCGGATAGCCGGGACGTGTTCACGTCGCTTTATGCCTTTGATGCAAAATTGGAAAGGGAAAAATCTCTCCTCCTCGAAGAGATGGCTCCCGTACTGGCTCATGAGATCAGGAACCCACTGGGTTCCATAAAAGGCGCCGCTCAATATTTGCAGTCCGAGGTCATCAGCCCGGAAAACCGGAAACTGCTTGACGTTATTATTGAGGAAGCGGATCGTATGAACAACGTGGTATTTCAGTTTCTGAACTACGCGAAACCCTATCAGACCAACCTGAAAAGGGTAAATATCAACGAGATCATAGAAAAGGCCCTGTCCATCATCAAGGCCAATAACATGTCGGAAGGAATTGCCATCGAAAAGGAACTGCTGCCAGACCTCCCCGCCGTCAACGCTGATGGGGAACAGATTATACAGGTGATGCTCAACATCGCCTTCAACGCAATTGATGCCATGCCTGAAGGAGGGATCCTCTCCTTCAGGACTACCAGAATTGAAAGCGGCGAACGGGAGGCGGTCGACATCTCCATCAGGGATACGGGCAAGGGTATCTTGAAAGATGATAAGAAGAATATCTTCAAGCCCTTTTTCACAACGAAGGAGAGGGGTGTTGGACTGGGATTGTCCATTTGCCAGAGGATCATTAAGAACCACGGGGGCCGTATTAGGGTTAAATCCATTCCCGGCCAGGGAAGCATCTTTGTTATCAGACTTGCGGCGGCCCTACCGGGAAGGGACATTGACAGCAACGTTGATTCATAATACTATCAAACCATGCACAAGATATTGGTTGTAGATGACGAATTGAATATGCGCCTGGTCCTCAGCGCCATGCTGAAGAAGGAAGGGTACGACGTGCTTACGGCATCGGACGGCCTTGCCGCCTTGAGAATTCTCAAGGAGAATGATTTCGCCGCCATCGTAACCGACCTCAAAATGCCGAACCTTGATGGAATGGGACTCCTGGAACGGGTTAGTCTATATTACCCCTCCACGCCCGTAATCATCATCACCGCCCACGGCACCATCGCTACGGCGGTAGACGCCCTCAAAAAAGGCGCTTTTGATTTCATTACCAAACCCTTCGAGCAGGAAGAGCTCAAGAACGTCATCGCCAAGGCTGCCTCAACAAAAACGCTGAGCAAGGACGACGTACTGCTTGGCCCCGAGGAAACGGATCGTTATGGTATCATGGGCTGCAGTGATCGCATGCTCGGTATATACGAAACCATTAAACAGGTAGCTCCCAAGACAACAACGGTCCTGATAACGGGCGAAACGGGCACAGGCAAGGAACTTATCGCCAACGCCATCCACCGGAACAGCCCCCGCAGAAACAACCCTTTCGTCAAGATCAACTGTGCCGCAATTTCCGAGAACCTGATGGAAAGCGAACTCTTTGGGTACGAACGAGGGGCATTTACGGGCGCTGTTGTCCGGAAGCCCGGAAGGTTCGAACTGGCCCATAAGGGTACGCTCTTTCTCGACGAGGTAGGTGAACTCCCGAAAGATATGCAGGTAAAGCTTCTCCAGGTAATACAGGAACAGGAATTCGAACGGGTGGGAGGCCTGCGAACGGTAAAAGTCGATGTGCGGCTGATCACGGCCACAAACAGAAATCTCCTTCAAGACGTTCGGGAAGGTAGGTTCCGCGAGGATCTTTTCTACCGTCTGAACGTCTTTCCCATCCACCTGCCGCCTCTGCGGGAGAGAAAGGAGGATATCCTGACCCTAACAGAATTCTTCCTTAATAAATTCAATAAAAAGCTGGAAAAAACCATCAAGGAAATAGATCCACGGGTAAAGGAGGTGTTTTGTTCCTATGAATGGCCGGGCAATATCAGGGAACTGGAAAATCTGATGGAAAGACTGGCGCTCGTGTCAAAGGAAGACCGGATTGACATTGAAGACATCCCTCCGGAAATAAAAACTCCTGCCGAGGCGTCCCCTGTACGTCCTTATCCGGAAGCTCAGCAGAAGCCCCTCAAGGATGTCATGAAAAGCCAGGTGGAAGAGCTGGAAAAAAAGATGATTGTGCGCACTTTGGAAGAGTACGGGGGAAACGTCACCAAGGCAGCACAACACATCGGGATCAGCAGGAAAGGGCTGCACTTAAAAATGAGAAAATACCATCTCAGAAAATGAGCAATGTATCGGGAAAGAAATGTTTCACGTGAAACATTTCTTTCCCGATACATTGTGCCACTACGATGAAGATGGTTGTTTTCCCTTACGACCTGCCAACCGTCTACGGCGCGATTTTTCCCCGGTTAAAAGAGTGCGCAGAGGGCAATCGTCACAACGTGGCACTTTGAGGCAAAAAGATTTTCCCGTATTCACCAGCAAGGCATGATACTGGTTATACAGGGAAATACGGGCGGGCACTTGTTTCATGAATAGCGCCTGTATCTGTCCATAATCCATATCCTCATGAACGATACCGTGCCGGCGCAGAATCCTTTGCGTATAGGCATCGACAACAAATACCGGCTTATTCCCCGCATAGAGAAGAATGCTGTCCGCCGTTTCTTCGCCAATTCCCTTTACCTTCAATAATATTTCCCTGAGGTGAGCGGTTTCCTCCGCAAACATTCTCTCCAGACTTCCCCCGAATTCAACATGGAGAAATCGGAGGAAAGCCTTCAGCCTCTGTGTCTTTACATTATAATACCCCGACGGCCTGATAAGGCCTGCCAGGGTATTATCTTCTACCTGCACAAGAGCCTTCGGTGAAAGCATCCCTGCCGCCCGAAGATTTGCAATCGCTATTTCTACATTCCGCCAAGCCGTGTTCTGCGTCAGTATGGCCCCCACAATTACCTCAAAAGGGGTATCGCCCGGCCACCAGTTCAGATTGCCAAAATAATCATTCAGCAGCCCATAAATCCGCATCAGATCTTTGGTTTGGCGTATCAATTATGGTACTCTCACCCCTCCCGCTATTCCTGACGGAGGCCTACAAAATAGGTATCCTTCCCCCGTTTGAGAAGCATCACGATATCTTCTCCGTTCTTCTTCGATATTTCCCGCAAATAATCTTTCATCGAAGCAATCGTCACCTTGTTGACCTGGAGAATGATGTCCTGGGGCTGGACACCGGCCTCATCGGCAATGCCGCCCTCTTTCACGTCAACAACGATTACTCCCGTCCTCCTGGACAAGCCCAGGTGCTTGGCGATGTCCGGTGTAATCTCCTGAACGGTCATTCCCAAATTTTCCTGGGTACCCTTTGTCGACGCTACATCAGCCTGTTCTTTTCTTTCTGCTACCTCCACCGAAAAGGTCAGTTCCTTGCCTTCGCGGACAACCTTGACGTTAACCTTATCTCCCACGTGAAATGCGGCAACTATCATGAGCAGATCATGGGTATTCTGCACCTTTTTCCCGTTCACCTCAACAATGATATCTCCTGCCTTGATTCCGGCCTTGTCCGCCGGATCCCCAGGAAACACCTCTGATATTAACGCACCGTTCCGTCCCTTGTACTTGAGACCCCGGGCGATATTTTCGGAAATATCCTGGATGGAGACACCCAGCCATCCGCGGGTAACCTTGCCTTTTGCTTTGAGATCCGGCAGTATGTCTTTGGCCATGCTGATCGGTATGGCAAATCCTATGCCCTGTCCTTGGGCAACAATGGCCGTGTTGATCCCTATTACCTTGCCTTCCATATTGAAAAGAGGTCCCCCGC
>CAZTLA010000211.1:0-5034 GCA_964614365.1 uncultured Syntrophales bacterium
GGACCGGGCGGGGATCCTGCGGACGCTGGAGGTCCTGCGGACGATCCTCGGCTGAGGCAAGGCTTCTCACCGCCAAGACGCCAAGACTGCCAAGAGGCCATTCAGACGAATTCGAGAATCGACACTCGAACAAGGAGAGCCCTGGGCGTAATGCCCAGGGCTCTCTTGGCTTCGAGCCATGCTCTGCAGGACCATGTTGCTCGAATCGGCATGAACTCGAAAGCGGGGATCCGCGCTTGGCTAGGTCAACTGCAGGTCTTCACGAACGCGCTGAAGCAGCGTGTTGATCTCCCGCGCGACCTCTTCCGCAGGGCGCGCCATTCCGTCTCCCACCTCGATTCGGATGTGAAACCGGATCATCGTCCCTGCCTTTGTCTTAACTTCCAGCAACTTCGGCACGATGTCCCCCAGATCCTGCACTTGCGAAGGAGATAACTCAGCGCTCGCCACGAGGATCATCCCGGGGCCAACGTCCGCCACCCCCCCTACGCCGGTCCCTGCTACGGCCGCCCCGGTCGCATCCGCAAACTTGGAGAACTGTGCGGATGGGAACTCGCACGGCCAGGCCTGGGAACCCTGCGCCAGCTCAAGGAAGCGCGCCTGGAGGGCACCGCTGACAGCATCCCGCACAGTCTTCCAGGGCAACGTCTTGCCCGTCTTGACGGACAGGGCGGTCGCGATGGAGAGGGCCGACGCAATACCGTCCTTCCATGCGTTCGGGAGGTTTTCCGGAAGGATCTCGGCCGGGGCGATGGCGGGTGGCGGGGCGCTCAGTCGGGCGCTGGGATTCAGCACACCCGGCGGTATCGGCTCACCCAGAATGGTGGCCGGACCGGACAGCAGCCAGAGGCTTCCTCCCTCGACGGCCGCGCTGATCGCCTTCTCTACCACGGCGTATCCCGCCTTCGGAATGGGCATCGGCTCCTTGTATCCTTGCCGCTCGACCTGGACCACCATTAACCCATTGAAGTAGTCGGCCACTGCCTGCACTGTGATCTCTGCACCGGGCCATAACCCAGGGAGTCTCCCGGGGACCAAGAGGCCCGGCCCCAGCTCTCCCAGTTCGGCCCCCTGGGGGAGCACTAATTCGAGCGCGGGGTCGTTCAGGGCGTTCTCATCCGGGCGGGACATCCACCAGGTCCGAGATGTTCCGTCCGGACGGACGAGCCGCAAGACAAAGGTGCCCTGGTCGCACCCATCGGCCAGCGTATCGAGAATGGCGCTGGCCTTGAGCATCTTGGCCAGGTGGGGGAGCTGGGCGAACGCTCCTGCCAGGTCCTTGACCCGTCGGGACGTCTCGCCGGTCCGCCATAGGTTATACGGCCCTTCCGGAAGAAGGGCCTCTGCGGTGACGGGGGTATCCTTGACGCGGGAGCGCTTATCGCCCTTGATAGTGATGAAGTGCGGCTCCTCATTAACGGTGATCTTGAACGCCTGGACCTCGTCCTTTTCCGACACGGTCACCACGATGCAATACGCCTGCTTGATCGCCTCGGGAATCCGCCCCTTGGCCTTGTCAATGTTGATCTGGAGCGTTTGGGCTCGGGCAGGGTCAACGTTCCCGTCTTTCTGCTGCTTCTTGATGTCCTCCCGGACAATTTCCCAGGCAAGGTAGTCGCACACCCTGGCCATCGCCAACTCAAGCCCGTCACGAGACGGGACCAAGAGCAGGACCGCGTTTCGATACACGCGGGGCTTGTCCGGACCCGTGGTCTCGTTTAGGAAACGCGCGGCTTCGGCGCTAGGCTTGCCGGACTCTGAGGCAGCCTGGAGCCCCAGGACGGCGTAGTGGAAGGCGCCGTCATCCTCAATGTCCCTGGGGCGCGTCGGCAGCGTGTGAACATGCACCCCCATGGCGGATGCGTTGGCCGTGAGCGCCTTGACCTTACTGATGTCATCCAATAACCGGGCGCGGACCGTATCCTCAGGGATGTTCTTCGCGGCGACCGCATGCATCTGAGTAAGATTGGGGCGATTCCCGAGTCGCCACGTTCCGGGAAGCTGCCCCTCCGCCGCCGCCGCATAAAGGTCGTCCAGCCAGTAGCTCGTCTGCGCCCATCGGGCGAGGCCCTTTTCGAGTTCGATCTTGTCCGGGCGACTGGCGCCGAGAAGCCCAATCAGGTCGCGTGTCCGTGCGGTTTGTCCGATCGGTTGTGAATGCAGGAAGGTCGTCACGACCGCCTGTTCAACCTCCCGGTATTTCAATCCAACCGACTCCACTTGAATCCGCCTGGCCTGGGCGAATTCGTTATCCAGGATGCCGGTCCAGACCTGCTTCTTCCCCTCCCATTCCTCGGTGTCGGCCACGGCCACCAACTCCCGCAACGCCTCTGAGAGTCCCTCCCTCTCCGGCGCGGCCAAGAAGACGGCCGGCCCGACCAGAGGGCTCGTGTCCCACGCCTCGGCCTCGCGGAGCGCCAGCGCGAACGTCCGGAGGACCCCGCGAGTCCGCTGAAACCGGGCGAGCTGCGTCCACTTGGAATAGAGCACCTCGGTGAGATCCGGGTGGAACGGGAAACTCCGCAGGAAGCGTACTTCCGCCTCGGCGCCTTGTTTCGCCATCTGCTCGTCCACGGCCGCGATGCCCCTGAGTGCCGCCATGACGTGCTGCCGGAAGGCCTCGCGGTCCTTCAGCGAATCGGGCGTGAAAAACCGCCGGCGCAGGAGTTCGGCGACATCCTCCTTGACGACCGGCTCCACGGCCTCTTCGCGCTGGCGCTGGAAGATGTCGTACAACTCGGCCTGGATCTCGCGTCCCAGCGTGTCGCTCTTGCGTGGATCGGTGGCCAGCAGCGAGGCGACGAGGCAGCAACGATCCACCTTGGGAGCCGCCTGGGTGAGGTACTGAAAGAAGTTGGCTAGACGTGCTCGCGAATCGCGATCCTGGGACACCTTCTCGCGGGCGTACATCAGCACCTCGTCAACCAGGATAAGGACGCCCAGCCCCTCCTTCCCCGGCATTTCCAGCAACTCCGTGAGGAGATTCTCTGCCGGCGCCGAATCCCGCTCCTCCGCCCTGCCGCTCGCGTGGAGGATCTTGAGCCCCGCATCCCCCGCAATCTGGTAGGCCAGCACGCTCCACGGCTGCCTGAGCGTTCGCGCCTTGCCATCTGGCGCACAGACCTCCATCCCCTTCTCCACGTCCAGCTTGTCGAAGCACAAACCCACTACCCGGCACTTCGGCGGCCTCTGGCCGATGTCCTGGATGAACTCGGCCACAGCCGGGAGGTCCGGCAGTCTCTCCGGATCGTGGACAAGGTGTCGCAGTGTGATCAGGGTATGGGTCTTGCCGCCGCCGTACGTCAGCTCAAGCTGCCGGACCGCCTTGTCGTTCTTGCCCGCCAGCCGCAGCACCACATCCCGGACAAGACGCCGCAGGTTGTACGTGGGAAAGGTGAGCGCGAAGAACTCCTCCGGCTTCTCGTACACCGGCCGTTTCCCGCGTTGCATCATGACCTCGTAGAGGTCGGCGGCGAACATGTGGAGCGGCAGTTCGCCAGAACGCAGGTCGTTGCGGAGCTTCACCGCTTTGTGCCACGGTGTCCAGGCCAACTTTGGCATCACGGACCCCCTTTGCTCACTTCAGCCAGAGCAGACTCGATAGCGAGATGGGGACGACTCGCGGATCAGCGACCGTCACCCCGTCCTCCAACGTGACGAGCAGCCCGAGCGGGGCGTTGTATACCGTCTTCTCCAGGAACGCCCGGAGCCCGCGGGTATCGTCGTGCGGATCGATCCGCCGACGATACTTGACTTCCACCGGTATCCGCCGCGTGCCAATCGTCAAGACGAAATCCACCTCCGGCTCGGTTCCGCGCTGCGGGAAGTGGGCAACGTCCAGATTCGGAATCGAGGCAAGGAAGTACCCCAGGACACTCTCGGCCAGATGTCCCGCCAAGTCGGTCAAATGTGGGTTGGCGACCAGGCTCTCTGGATCGAGGGGTACTACCTCCTGGAGCCAGGCGGCGCGCAGGGCATGATCACACAGGCACACCTTCGGCGGCGACTTCTTTCGCTTCAGCCGCAGTTCTAGCGGCTGCACCAGCCGAATCAGCAGCGTCCCATCGAGGAAGCGAAGGTAGTTGAGAATCCGATTCCAGCCGATGTTGCCGGCCAGTGCCTGCTGGATTTCCGGCACGAAAACCGCCTGACCGGGAGTTTGCCCTGCGTAACGGCAACACAGCCGGAAAACCTCTTCGAGAAGCTTTTCGTCCCGCTTCTGACCTCGCGGCCCCATCCGCAGATCGTGTTGGATGGCCCGCTTGATGACCGTCTCGTTCAGGAGGTCCGCAACCTCTTCCCATGGGACATCCGGGCGGTCATGCGCTATCGGATAGGCCCCGCGCTCCGAAAAGGCTCCGAACGCAAAATTGCGACGGTCCCGCGTCGCGCGACCATGTCTGACGGCTTCCTCCCAGAATTCCCTTCGGACAAGATGCTCCAACCCGTTCTCTGGCCAGAGGGGCGCTGAATTCGCATGCTGGCGCATGTCGGCGATCTCGCGCAGGAAGAGCGGGCCGACGTCGAGAGTGGTGATGCGTCCGGCCAGGCTGTCCCGCCCGGACTCGATCCGTAGTGACGAGCTGCCCGTGACCAGCACCCGCACCGAGTGGTTGTCCACCAGGTTCTTGACCTGTGGTGCCCAGGCATCCAGGTTTTGGACTTCGTCGAGGAAGACGTAGGCTCCGCTGCCCTTCCGTGCCGCCTGGTTGAACGTAGATCGAAGCACCTCACCCTCGTACCAGCGCGCGATGTCCAGAACCGGCTCTCGCAAGCCCCGCAAGGTCGGCAGTTCGTCGAAAGGGACGTACAGGAGGCGCTGGGACGAAACGCCCTCGGCCAACAGGGATTCGATCAACTGCCGGAGCAGGATGGTCTTGCCCACGCGCCGCGGCCCTCGGAGGACGGTGGCTGGCGTCATCCCCTTCGTGAGCAGTCGCTTGAGCCGCCCGAAAGGCCACCGCTTGAACGCCGGGACTTCCATGCCGGGCAGACCACCCCACCAGGGGTTGAGCGAGCGAAGGTTCTCGCTCA
>CAZTLA010000212.1:0-3254 GCA_964614365.1 uncultured Syntrophales bacterium
AGAAGAACAGGTTCGGCTCCAGATAGACCTGGCCGTCGGTGATGGAAATAACGTTCGTGGGGATGTAGGCGGAAACGTCTCCGGCCTGGGTTTCGATGAGCGGCAACGCCGTCAGGGATCCCCCGCCCAACTCTTTGCTCACCCGGGCCGCCCGTTCCAGCAGTCGCGAATGGTTGTAGAAAATGTCGCCGGGGAAAGCCTCGCGTCCCGGGGGTCTCCTGAGGAGCAGGGAAATCTGACGGTAGGCTACGGCCTGCTTGGAAAGATCGTCGTAGATGATCAAGGCATCCTGCCCCTTGTCGCGGAAATATTCACCAATGCTGCATCCGGCATAGGCCGCGATGTATTGCATGGTGGCCGGGTCGCTGGCGCAGGCGGAAACCACGCAGGTATAGGACATGGCATCGTGCTTCCTCAAGTTCTCCACCACCTGGGCCACCGTCGACTTCTTCTGGCCGATGGCGACGTAAATGCACTTGATCCCCGTATCCTTCTGCCGGATGATGGCATCAACGCCGATCGCCGTCTTGCCGATCTGCCGGTCGCCGATGATCAGTTCCCGCTGTCCCCTGCCGATGGGGGTCATGGCGTCGATGGCCTTGAGTCCCGTGTACATGGGCTGGTTGACGGGCTGTCGCTGGATAACGCCGGGGGCAATCATCTCGATTCTTCTGAATTCCTTCGTTTCAACGGGTCCCTTCCCGTCGAGCGGGGCGCCCGTCGGATCGATGACGCGCCCCAGCAGGGCTTCACCCACGGGCACCTGGGCGATCTTGCCCGTTCTCTTCACGATATCCCCTTCCTTGATATGCATCACGTCGCCCAGGACGGCCACGCCCACGTTATCGGTCTCCAGGTTCAAAACCATGCCCAGGATGCCGCCGGGGAATTCCACCAGTTCCATGGCCATCACGTTTTCCACGCCGTAGACCCTGGCGATGCCGTCTCCCACGGACAGGACCGTTCCCGTTTCACTCACATCGAGCTTCTTCTCGTAGTCCCGGATCTGTTTGGAAATGATCTGACTTATCTCCTCCGCCCTGATTGTATCCATATCCTATATCTCCTCCACTAAGAGATTCCTCATGTTGTTCAACTGAGTCTTGACACTGCCATCGTAAAGCGTATCGCCAATACGGACCACGACACCGCCCAAAAGCGACGGGTCTTCTTCCATCGTTATCTCTATCTTCTTGCCGGTCATGGCTTCCAACCCCTTCCGGAGACTGCTCGACAGTTCCCCGCTCAAGGGAAAAGCCGTCCTGACGTGAACCCGCGCCCGACCAAGGGCGCTGTCCATGAGCTTCCGGTAGCTCTCGGTAATCTCGTGAAGGACCTCCATCCTTCGCTTTTCCACCAGCAGTTTCAGGAATGAAGCCGTCATCGCCGACATGGTCAGCTTCCCCAGGACCGATTCCACGACCGCTTTCTTATCCGCCCGGTCGAAGACGGGATTCGCCAAAAACTCCCGGAGGCTCTCATTGTCATCGAGGAGTGCAGAAAATCTTTTCAGTTCCCCGTAATACTCCTCATAGCGGTTATCTTCCCGGGCCACTTCGAAAAATGCCCGTGCGTAACGCCGTGCAACGTTGCCTGTGCTCACTTATCTCCCCACCCTCGTTACTGTTTTGGTGATCGGCCTTCCGCAAGAACCGTATCGATATAGTCTTTGACCATGGCGTTGTGATCCTGCGCACCGATGTTCTTCTTGAGAATTTCCTCCGACATCTTCATGGACAGGTCCACCGCCTCCGCCTTCAGGAGGTTGCTCGCCTTTCTGAATTCCTGATCGAGGCGCTTCCGGGCGTCGTCCTTCATCTTCTCTGCCGCCTTCCGGGCATCGGCAACGATTCGTTCCCTTTCCCGGAGGCCCTGGAGCCGTATGGACTCCGTAGCATCCTTGATCTCCCCGGCCGCCTTCTCCAGTCTTTCTGCCGATTCCCGGAGCCTCGTTGCGGCCTCATCTTTCGCGACCACGGCTTCTTCGAGAGACGCCTTCAGAGCGTCACGCCTGCCGGAGAAAAAATCCTTCACCTTTTCCGCCAGAAGCCAGTAAAAGAAGCCCGCCAGGACGGCAAAATTGAGGAAACGCCAGCCGAAGTCCGCCCAGTTCCTTCCCCCGTGTCCCCCTTCCGCGCCCTCTGAGGCGGCGGCCAGCGTCAGACAAAAAAAGAACTGAACGAGACAAATCCCCAGGGCAAGAAATGTCCTCGCCGCCGGACCCGTGGCGAACGTGCCCGCAAACTGCCCAGCAAGCCAAAGAGGCCGTCTGCCGAAACATCCCTGAAAACACCTCTTCATTGACCCGTTCATTGGATGGCCCTCCCCAACACTTTTTCGGCGATCCGGAGAGATATCGTGCGGGACTGGGAACGTAACATTCTTCTCGCTTCCCCGATTTCCCCTTCCATCCGGCGATGGAAATCATCCATGAGTCCCGCGATCTCCTCGCGGGCGCCATCGACGATTTTTTTCGCCTCCTCGGAACCTTCTCTGAGGGAACCTTTCGCCTGTTCGGCAGCCTCTTTCCTTGCCTGACGGGCCTTCTCCTCGTACTCGGCGAGTTTTCTCTCGATTTCCCCGTTTAAGCGTTTGACCTCGGCATCCGCCTCCGCCAGGCGCTTTTCCCTTTTGTCAAGAATGCCCAGAATGGGCTTATACAGGAGAACGTTGAGAATAAAAATAAGAAGGAGAAAATTGATAATCTGAAACCCCAAGGTATAATCAATACTGATCACTGCTTTCCTCGCTATAGGAGCTTGCCGTTAAATTCGGGGAGGAAACCATCCCCGTGCCCGGCGGGCTTTCCGTCCTTCCCTGCGCATGATGTGCAATAGAGGATTCTCACGGGCACAAAAGCGCGGCTTACTAATCATAACTCTTCTTTCTTGTCAAGGAACTTTCCGTCGGAATGTTCGGTTCTCTTTATCTCCTTAAAGCCTGTCTCATCCATCAAATCCGGGAGGGGAAAAAGGCGCTTCCCCGGACGGAACAAGGCATGCGGAATAACCCTACCGTCAGCGAACGATGCCGACGGCGCCGGCGTCGGCTGCCCCCATCTCCGCCTCGCTGCTGCCCATTCGGGACGTTCCCTCGAAAACGCCCCCCTCCTTGATAACAAAGATGGGGGTCTTCACGTTTCCGAAAAGCTTTCCCGTGGGGAATATTTCAACGCGCTCCTTGACGTCCACATGTCCATACACCCCGCCGTTGATCAGCACACTGTCGATATTGATATTCGCCCGGACATGGGC
>CAZTLA010000212.1:3354-5016 GCA_964614365.1 uncultured Syntrophales bacterium
CATCCTCACATTCAGCAGCAATCCCATGCTTGTCATAAGCACAACCATCGCCGATCCCCCGTAGCTGAAGAATGGCAGGGGAATCCCCACCACGGGGAGAATGCCCAGGACCATGCCGATGTTGATGAATATCTCCCAGAAGATGAGCATCGTAATGCCCGTTGCTATCAGTTTTCCCAGAAAATCTTTCGAGTTCAACGCAATCTTCAAACCCCACAGAACGAGCGTAAGAAACATGATAATCAGGATCAACGCTCCCACGAAACCCCATTCCTCGGCAAAAACGGAAAAAACGAAATCCGTCTGCTGCTCGGGCAGGAACTTCAACTGCGTCTGCGTGCCCCGCAAGAATCCCTTCCCGATGATTCCTCCGGACCCCACAGCGATGATGGACTGGATGATGTGGTATCCGGCGCCGAGGGGATCCTGTTCGGGGTCGAAAAAGGTCATGATCCGCTCCTTCTGGTAATCTTTCAGGAAATGCCAGCCAAGGGGAATCAGCACCACGCCGCCGCTCACGGCGGTGATCACGGATCCCCACTTTACCCCGACGATGAAGACCATACAGATAAATACAATACACAGGATCAGTGCCGTCCCGAGATCCGGTTGTTTCAGAATAAGCAGGAAGGGAACCAGCAGAAACAGCGAAGGAGCCGCGAGGTCTCTCAGGTTGCAGCCGCCGTTCACCCGGTGCTCGTCGAAGTATTTGGCCAGCGCCAGGATCAACGTCAATTTCATCATCTCCGAGGGCTGAAAGGTAAACCCGGCCAGAGCGATCCAGCGCTGGGAGCCACGCGTTGAATACCCGTACATAAACACCACCAGCAGGAGGAGCACGGACACGGCGTAAATCGCATAGGCATGCCGGCTGATGAAGCGGTAGTCAATGCAGAACGTAACTGCCATGAAAATAAGTCCCACGAGCACCCATTGCACCTGCTTTACATAGAGGTTGTTCTGGGTTGCATCGACCATGCTGAAACCCGTGCTGTAAATGTTCAAAAGGCCCACCAAACTGATGACAAGCACCAGGACGAGGAGTATCCAGTCAAAGTTGAAAACCAAACGTCGGTCGAATTTCACGTTCTCACCGCCTCAAAGCCCCGCTTCCCGTAAGGGATGCCACCGGGGATTTGGCGCCGCCCGGCAGATTTTTATTCGCGAAATACGCGTCTATGATCTTTCTCGCCACGGGAGCGGCTACCGATCCCCCATGCCCCGCGTTTTCCACAATAACCGCCACGGCTATCTCCGGATCATTCACCGGGGCAAAACAGACAAAAAGGGCATGGTCCCGGTACTGGGCGGACACGTGCTTCGCCCGGCGCGCCTTTTCATCCTCAGGAAGACCGATGACCTGGGCCGTACCGGTTTTTCCGGCCACGTCCTCTTCCTTCCTGCGCAGGGCCGATCCCGTCCCGCCCCGTTCGTTTACCACACCCCACAGGGCAGAACGAAGGATATCCCGGTTCTCTTCACTGATCGGCAGCTTAGATTTCCCCTCGGACTCAAATCTCCTTACGATCGTGCCTTCCATCGTTTCAATGCGTTTTATCAGGCGCGGGCGGTAGAGCGTTCCTCCGTTGGCCAGCGCGGAATAAGCGTTCACCAGTTGAAGCGGAGTGACCAGGTTGAACCCCTGACCGATCGCGATGGAAA
>CAZTLA010000213.1:0-4945 GCA_964614365.1 uncultured Syntrophales bacterium
CAGAGGCTGTGCAGTTTCGATAACCATGGGTCAGCCTTTCATCTCCGTTATTTCCCCGCCTTCGATATGGCCGAACCGTCTGAACACGGCAATGATGACCCCCAGGGCGATGACCGCCTCCGCCGCCGCAATCCCCATGATGAACAGGGTGAAGGCGATTCCGTACGCATTCCCTTTTGTGGAGAACGCGTTCAGGGCCACGAGGTTCAGGCCGGCGCCGTTCATGATGAGTTCCATGGATATGAGCATCCCGATCAGCGTGCGCCGGCACATGACGCCCACGAGACCGCAGCCCAGGAGAAACAGCGCGGCAAAAAGGTAAACATGCAGGTTGTGGTAGAGGAGTTCTCCCGTCATTTTTTATCTTCCTTGGAAAACAGCGCCAGCATGATCGCGCCGATAATACTGACAACGATGAGCAGCGAAATCAGCTCGAAGGGCAGGGTAAGCTTATCAAAGAATACCCTGCCTATTTCCTTCGTGGTTACGATAAGCGGTTTTGCCCCGCGCACGGCCGGGAAGGCCTCCCTGACGACCCTGACCAGCACCGTGAGCGAAAGAAGCGCCACGGCAAGCGCCGCGCAAAATTTGGCAACGGACGTCCATTCCCGTGGTTTCCGGTACAGGGGACCGGCGAGCATGACGGCAAAGGCGATGAGGATGGATATGGCGCCCACATAGATGAGTATCTGCATCATGGCCAGGAAGGGCGCGTTCAGATAGAGGTAGATGCCCGCGATACCGAACATGGCCGTAATCAGCCCCACCATGGCATAGATGAGGGAGCCCGATAAAACCGCCGCGAGCGCTCCCGCCATGGTCACCGCCAATACCAGCAGGAATAGTACTTCTCCGAGAGTCATTGTGTCTTGTTCCTCTTCACCAATTCTTTGACCAGATCGAAATTGCAATCTTCCCGTTTATAGCCCGTGAGATTGTAGTCATGGGAAAAGGCCAACGCATCGAAGGGGCAGACCTCCACGCAGATGCCGCACTGGCTGCACGTGGTAAAATCCAGGAGGTACTCCGTTGCCGTCTTTTTCTTTTCCCCTTCCTTTTTCTCGCCCTCCACCCTCTGGATGGAATGCGACGGGCAGCTCTTCACGCAGATCTGACAGGCGGTGCACTTGTTCTTCTCCGGGTTCCCCTCCTCCGCGAGGAGCTTCGTGTGCCCGCGGAAGCGCGGGCTGATGGCGATGAGCTCCCGTGGATACTGAGAGGTCACCGCGGGCTGAAAAAATGCCCGGAGCGTGACGCCGAGCCCGGCGATGAGGGAGGCGGTCCCCCTGATGAATCCGGTAATGAATCCGGCGCTCATATCTTCAGGATACCTCCGGTGATGATAAGGTTCAGGAAGGCCACGGGGATCAGCGCCTTCCAGCAGAAATTCAGGAGCTGGTCGAACCGGACCCGCGGGTAGGTCCACCGGAACCACATGATGACGAACACGAGCAGGTAGGACTTAAGGAGGAACCACACAATGCCGGGCAGGACCGGCCCCCCGTATCCTCCCAAGAAAAAGGTCGCGGCAACGGCGCTCACGATGAAGATGTTCGTGTACTCCGCCAGAAAGAACAGGGCAAACCTCATGCCCGAATATTCCGTATGGTACCCGGCCACCAGTTCGCTCTCCGCTTCGGGCAGATCGAAGGGCGTCCTGTTGGTCTCGGCCACGCCGGCGATAAAGTAGATGAGAAAGGCAACCGGCTGGCTTACGATGAACCACATGCCCTGCTGTTTCTCGACGATATCCTTGAGGGACAGGGAGCCGGCCAGCATGATCACGGGGAGCAGCGCGAGCAAGAGGGGTATTTCATAGGCGATATTCTGGGCCACGCTCCTAATGGCGCCGATGAGCGAGTACTTGTTGTTCGACCCCCAGCCCGCCATGAGAATGGAAAGGATGGAGAGGGACGAAAAGGCGAGGATGACCAGGATCCCCACGTTGATGTCCCTTACCTGCAAGCGGGCGTCAAAAGGAATGACGACGAAGGATACGAGCACGGGGATGAAGATGAGCGTGGGAGCGAGATAGTAGAGCGGCTTGTCCACCTGAGCGGGGGTGAGGATTTCCTTCCCCAGGAGCTTGATCGCGTCGGCGATGGGTTGGATGAGACCGAAGGGACCCACTTCCTTGGGACCGATCCGCCGCTGCATGCGCCCGGCCACCTTCCGTTCCAGCCAGGTAAGCAGGAGGGCATTGACCACGACGAACGCCAGCACCCCGACGAGGCCCAGCGCCATCGTCAACGCCTCGGAATCCATAATGCTCTTCATCAGTCCTTGCATCATCAGCCTGTCACCTGTCTATTTCCGGTATCACGAGGTCGAGGCTCCCCAGGATGGCTACCGTATCCGCCAGGAGCGTCCCCCGTGCCAGTTCCGGGAATACCATCAGATTGGAGAAGGAGGGAACGCGCCACTTCATGCGGTAGGGCGTGTCGCTTTCATCGCTCACGATGTAGATCCCCGTCTCCCCGCGCGGCGATTCTACGGTCTGGTAGATGTCGCCGCGGGGCGGCTTGAGCTTCTTGGGAACCTTTTCCGCCATAAACGGGCCGACGGGCAGTTTTGCCAGCGCCTGTTCAATGATCCTGAGG
Organism: uncultured Syntrophales bacterium; assembly: GCA_964614365.1. Taxonomy (GTDB): domain Bacteria; phylum Desulfobacterota; class Syntrophia; order Syntrophales; family JACQWR01; genus JACQWR01. The sequence continues at coordinate 2,601 of CAZTLA010000213.1, forward strand.
CTCGCTTCCATTTCGGCAACGCGTACCGTATACGTATCGAGAGCATCGCCGCGCTGACCCCGGGGAACGTTGAACTCCATTTCGCCATAAGCCGCGTAGGGGTCTTCTTTCCTCAGATCGCAGGCGATGCCGGCGGAGCGGAGCACCGGTCCGGAAACGCCGAACTTCCGGGCAAGCTCCTTATCGATGACTCCCACGCCTCTGGTCCTGTTTATAAAGATGACATTGCCCGTCACGAGTTTCTCGTAGAGCTTGAAGCGGCCCCACATCCTCTGCACGAAGGCCTTCGTCCCGGCGATAAAATCGTCGTCCACGTCGTTGTACAGGCCGCCGAAGCGGAAGTAGCAATAGGTGAGCCGCGAACCCGTGATGCCCTCCAGGACATCCAGGATATACTCGCGGTCGTCAAAGACAAACAGAAAAGGCGTCAGCGCCCCCAGATCGGCCAGATAGGCGCCGAGCCACAGGAGGTGGCTCGATATCCTGTTCAATTCCGCTGCAATGACCCGCACGAACCGGGCCCGATCGGGAACGGGGATGGAGCAGAGCCGCTCCACGGCGGTAACGTATCCCAGGTTGAAGGTCATGGCCCCCAGGTAGTCCATCCGGCCCGTATTGGGCAGAAACTGCAGGTAGCTCCGGTTCTCCGCCATTTTCTCGTGCATGCGGTGCAGGTAGCCGAGCACCGGCTCGGCCCGTTCGATGTACTCCCCGTCCATCTTGAGCACCACCCGCAAAACACCGTGGGTGCTGGGATGCTGGGGCCCCAGATTGACGAAGAAGGTATCCTCGCCGCACGCCTCCGGCTTGAAGGATTCGAGCCGCTCCCGGTCTTCGGGGGGAACGGGCGCCCTGCTCCGGCGCAGGGGATAGCAGTCAATGCCGCTGTGGAGGAAGAGGTAGGCCAGGTTGGGGTGTCCCTCGAAGAGGATGCCGTAGAATTCGTGAATCTCCCGTTCGTACCAGGCGGCGCTGCCGTAGAGGGAAGAGAGCGTGGGGGCGACGGGATGCTGCGGGTCGACCTTCAGGATAACTTTCACGCGGCAGGGCGCGAAGTAGGTGTTGAAAAAGTACACCAATTCCATATAATCCGCATAATCCACGCAGAGCAGGCATTCCAGGTAATAGCCCTTTTCATCGAAAAATCCGGCGAGGGCGGCCAGCGTTTCCCGGCTCACTTCCGTGGAGTAATGATACCCCTTTCCCGGATATGCCGCTTCGGTAAGCTCCACGCCGCTGACGCGCGCCTTGATATCTTCGGAAATACTGTTCACCATGTGATCTCTGGCCGCGGGAACCTTCTCGTCCCCGTTATTTTTTCTTCAAGTTTGAGGAACCCTTCGAGGAGTCCCTCCGGTCTCGGCGGGCATCCCGGAACGTAGACATCGACCGGAACGAGAAGATCAACGCCTTCAACGACATTGTACTGCCCTTCAAATACGAAGGGCCCCCCCGATATGGCGCAGTTGCCCATGGCAATGACCCACTTCGGAGAAGGCATCTGCTCGTACAGGGTGGTAAGCACGGGGGCCATCTTCCTGGTGACCGTCCCGGTGACGATCATCAAGTCGGCCTGGCGCGGCGTGGCGCGAAAAACACCGGCCCCAAACCGGTCCAGGTCGAAGCGGGACATCGCCGTGGCCATCATCTCTATGGCGCAGCAGGCGAGGCCGAAGGTAACGGGCCAGAGTGAATTCGCCCTCGCCAAATCGAGAACCTTTTCCACAAGGGCGAATTTTACCGGGACAATTTCCTTTTCCAGGTGAAAACCCCTTTCCCCCATGCGTAGATAACGGCAAGGGCAAGGATGAGAACGAAAACCACCAGGGTGTAAAACTCCTCCATGGCTCCCCCGCGCGTGTAGCTCAAGGCCACGGGGAAGAGGTACAGAATATCCACGTCGAAGGCAATGAAGATGAGCGCGTACACGTAATAGGCGATGCTGTAGCGGATCCAGGCGCTTCCATAGGGTTCGATCCCGCACTCATAGGTGGTGAGCGTTTTCGCGCCTCTCGTCCGCGGCGCCAGGATATACGCGATAAGGATGGGAATCATGGTGAAAAGGACGGCTACAACGGCAAAGAGGGAAACAGGAAAAAATTGATCGAGTATATTCATGAGAGTGACTACTAATTGATCCGGACTGCCCAGGGAATGAAAGCCACCGAAACGTCCTGATTCACCGCAGGGAAACTATCATTAAAGCACCGCATCACAGCAACCGCTGCCGTAGTACCGGCAGGCAGCAGTCCCGCACCATGCCCTTACAATATAGCTATGCGAGGCCTATCAAACCACCGGAAATATGTCAAGCACCTTTTACAAATATTGTGACAAAATCTCCT
>CAZTLA010000214.1:0-4923 GCA_964614365.1 uncultured Syntrophales bacterium
AAGAAGATGTCCAAGTCGGTGGGGAACGTCATCGATTCCCAGGAGATCATCGACCAGTACGGCGCCGAGATATTGCGGTTGTGGGTGGCGGCGGCGGATTACACCGACGACATCAGAATATCCGAGGAGATCCTGAAGCGCCTCGTGGAAGCCTACCGGAGGATCCGCAACACGAGCCGCTACATCCTGGGCAATCTCTATGATTTTGACTGTGTCAAAGACAGGGTTCCCTACTGCGACCTGGAAGAGATAGACCGGTGGATCCTGCACCGGCTCCAGGAAGTCGTCCAGCGGGTGAAGGACGCCTACGGGAAATACCAATTCCACGTGGTTTACACTACGCTGTATAATTTTTGCACGGTGGACTTAAGCGCTTTTTATCTCGACGTGCTGAAAGACAGGCTGTATACCTCGGGCGCCGCTTCGAAGGAACGGCGGTCCGCCCAGAGCGCGATCTATCTCATCCTCGATGCCATGGTGCGGCTCATGGCGCCCATCATGAGTTTTACGGCGGAAGAGGTATGGACCTCACTGCCCGCGTGGGAGGGGAAGGAAGCCAGCGTCCATCTGGCCCGGTTCCCCGCGGCAAATCCCGAGCAGGTGGACACAGCCCTTGACGAGAACTGGAAGAACATGATTGCGGTGCGGGGGGAGGTTTCCAAGGTCATCGAAATGGCCCGGAAGAACAAGGTGCTGGGACACTCCATGGATGCGTCCGTCGATATTTTTCCACCGGTGTCCCTGCGCGGGTTATTGGAAGCGCACCGCGAGGATCTGCGGGCGATCCTGATCGTATCGCAGGTCAATATCGTCGTTGGGGGTCAGATCCGCGAACCCTATCAAAGCGCCGAAATAGACGGGCTGATTATCGGCGCAGCGAAAGCGCCGGGAAAAAAATGCGACCGCTGCTGGATCTACAGCGAATCGGTGGGGTCGGATGCGGAGCATCCCCTGGTTTGCAACAGGTGCCTGAAAACGATCCGAGGCTGAGAAGGAAACCGGTTACGGGATGGACAGGTGAAAAGGAAATATCCGTTTTTTTTCGGTACGGCCGGCCTGGTGGTCCTTCTGGATCAGGTCGCCAAGTACTGCGTAACATCCGCCATGGGGCTCCACGAATCCTTCCCGGTGGTGGCGGGTTTTTTCAACGTTACCTATGTGAGGAATCCGGGGGCCGCCTTCGGCTTTCTTGCCGGCGCGGCGCCCCTGTTCAGGTCCGTCTTTTTCCTGGCAGTCACCATCGCCGCCATTGTCCTGATCATCCACTACATAAGAGGCAGCGAGGAGAAAGAGCCTGTCCTGATTATTTCCCTTGCGCTGATCCTGGGCGGTGCGGTAGGCAATCTGATCGACCGGGTGCGTTTGGGAGAAGTGATCGATTTTCTCGATGTCTCTGTTTCTTCGTACCACTGGCCTGCGTTTAACGTGGCCGACTCGGCCATTTCCGTGGGGGCCGTCATGATTCTCTTCACGATGTTCAGACGGCGGAAAGATCCATCAGAGTGCAAAAAGGAAGAATAGGGGCGTTAACGGCGCTCCATAAGCCCGTTTCCTGCCGAAAGCATCTTCGTCTACAATCACGTGCAGGAAGAATACTGTGTTACGAATGCTGAGGCCCTTCCGGATAATAACCTGCTGGTATAGCGTATCGTGAAAATCATAATTCTTACAGCACTGAATGCAGTCCTTTTTATCGCATTTTTCTATTTGCTGCGAAAGCCCAATCTCCTGTCCTATCACCACGGCGGCCGGATCTGGCTCACGTACCTTGCCGTAGGCGTCATTACACTCATGGATCAGTTTTCATCCATCTTTTATGCCCCGGTCGAGGCGCACCGGTTCATCGGGTTGAGCGCCATTGTCTTTATTGCCGTCACCAGCCTGCTGGTGCGCTTTATTTGCACCCGTCTCACCGAGATCGCCGAAATCCTCGAGCACCACAATCTCATCGGCGGGGGGGTCTATTCCTTCTCCTACCTGGTGCTGGGCCCCATGGTTTCCTTCGTTGCGGTGGCTTCAATCATGGTGGATTACATCCTGACCGCCTGTATATCGGCGGTCAGCGCCGTATCGAACGCCACCTCCTTCTTTCCCGTTGACCAACCGACGACGATGATACTGGTGCTCGCCATCATCTGGGGGGTGGCCGGCTTGAATATTATGGGGATCAGGGAAAACGCCCGCTTCACCTTCATGATTTTTATCGGCGCCGTGTTCGTCATCCTCAATCTCATTGTCTCCGGTCTCGTGCATCTCAACGCCGACGCTTTCGGCCAGATGCGCCTTGCGGCAAATCAGACCGTGAAAGTCGTAACCACCGGTTCGATTCTGAAAAACTACGGTAATTTCATTTCCAGTACGGCTTTTTGTATTCTCGCCTATTCCGGAGTGGAGTCTGTCCTCCAGACCGCGGGCTTTGTGCGAAGCTGGAAGGAAATCCGAAAGGCGTACTGGTTTCTGTTCCTGACCGTCGGGTTGGTAACGCCGCTCGTGGCTGCCCTGGCCTTATCAAGCCGGATCGACTTCAAGGCCCATGAAGGGGACATGATTACCTACTATGCCACGCTTCTCAACGGCGTCCCCTTTGGTTTTGCCGTAGCATCCATAGCAAGTTTCGCCCTGACCATGGCGGTGAACACCGCCTACGTGGCCTCCAGCGAGCTCATGGAGCGGGTTGCCCACCGCTACGGATTTCTCTGGCTTATCGCCACCAATAAGCGGCACTCCCTTTACCGCATCCATCTCTTGAGCGCTGCTTTTTTCACCATCATCATTTTTCTTACCATGGGCAGCCAGGCCGAACTGGCCAACATGTACGCCCTGGGGCTCATCGCATCCTTCAGCATCAATATGGGCTCCCTCATCCTCTACCGGTATTTCAAGGGCAGGTCGGAGGGGGCGACTTACTCCACCAGCCGCCTCGGCACTATTATCCTCTTCGTGATCCTGCTCAGCTGCTTCGTTTTTTTGGCGATCGACAAGCTCCACGCCACTGCGCTCTGGGCAACGGTTACCGGGATCATGCTGCTCGCGGGGTTCGTGATCGCCAAGAAGCGGTCGCCGGAGCTGAAGCAGATTGAACAGGGAGAAACGGAAATGGAGATGCTGCTCTATCTGGCGGAGTCCGACGAGCAGGATGTCCATCTTTTTTTCCGGAGATCTGAGGAAACGGACAGAGAGCACCTGAAGAATAATGAAGCCTACATCACGTTCTATTCGCCCCGTGTCGGCGGTATCCCCCCGAAAATGGCGCCCAACCACTTTCGATTTCCCCTGACCAAGATCAGCCTGTTCCACCGTATCGAGGCCATCCTGCGGGTAATGGAGTACGAGATGGGCGATCGTGAAGTCATAATCCATCTCGGCTGGCCCATGTCATCTTGGCTTGACCGCATGTCCACCGGGGTCATGGTTTACAATCTCATGAGGCTGCCCCGCCTTTTCCCCAAATTCGATTTCGATATCCGGTATAGCAGGAAGCTCCCGGCATTCCGAAAAAAACGTACGGGAAACTGAACCGCCTCCTCGCTCAATAACCAGGAAGCGGGAAAAATGCTCAACGGAGCGACGGATTGACCATCGGTAAACGAAGGAATCTCAGGAAGGCAAGTCGTTAAGGAAATCCCCGGAATTCATGACCCTCAGGATCGGGTGCAAAGCGGAGTTTCGGTGGGCATCGAGGCGGTTGCAGTGGAGATCCCTTCAATAGAGTTACGGCTTGATGATGGTTATATCGAGATATTTCTTGCCCCAAGCCATGGCGTCATCATGGTCGGGGAAGAAGATGTCGATATGATCCCCGGTAATGGCGCTGCCCGTATCGTGGACGACCCCCCAGCCGTAACCCGGTACGTACATCTTGGTGCCATAGGGGTAGCGGCTGATATCCGCGGCAATCGTTCCTTTCACGGCTTTGGTTCCATCGGAGGTAATACCGACCTCTTTTCTCTTTCCTTCGCTTGGGCCGTAGGCGTAAACCGGAGGCATGAGGAAGCAGCCGTATTTTCTTTTCCAGCCCGTTGATTTCTGGCTGTTGTCGTACGCGGTGACGAGCATTCTACGCACCGCTTCCTTCGTTCTGTCGCGCGGCATGGTGGCGCATCCGCTGAGGTGGGCAACGCTTACGGCAAAAACAAGAAGCAGAAAAACGGGTCTTTTCTTCAATCCGGCCATGCCTGAACGTTCTCCAAAGACGGTCGCCGGTGTGGGGACGCGATGCAGCGGGAGCGGAATCTTATGTCCTTCTCCTTGCTTCCTCCTTTAGCCGGTCCAACTCTTCCTTGTACTGTTCCGCCTTTACCTTCATCATCTCGATCTCTTCACGCGCCTTCTTGAGATCTTCTTCCTGTTTTTGCCTTTCTTCCCGGAGTTTATCCTGGATATCGTCTATGCCCACGTAAACTGCGAGGATTCCACCGATCAGCAAGAGGACGGGGATACCGCCTTTGAGGATTACCACAAAATCATTCCACCAGAAAATGAGACCTATAAGACCGAGGACGGATGAAACTGCACCTCCCATGAGTAATGACATTGTCTAACCCTCCTTAATGGATGTGGCGTACAGTATTGTTCACGCCAATGGCCGCAGAAAACGCCGCAAGATGATAAATGTCCTGACAGACGCCGGAATTGTTAGCATGGAAAACGCGATTAGGCAATACGAAAGTGAGTCTTTCCAACAACGGGGCGAAGCTTCCTGACAGGAAATAATAATTTGCATTGCAGACTTGCCTGGTCGGAAGTCCGGGCCGGAGGATGCCCCTCCGGCGATTGAAATAACCCTTGACTTTCGGGAGAGGGTGCCGTATTTTGTAACCACTATTATGCGTCCGTAAACTTACCGTTGGTCAGAGGGGACGCATCCGAAGTTGGATGAAGGTATTTTGAAGTGCAAAGGCGGCCACCATGCTCTTTAGAGTC
>CAZTLA010000215.1:0-4916 GCA_964614365.1 uncultured Syntrophales bacterium
CCGGCAGTCGAGACTTTGTGCTTGACCCTGTCCACTTTTTCGGGGAAGATCCAGATCATATGCCAAAACCAATTCCCATAAATGAGCCATTATTGAGCGGTAACGAGAAAAAATATCTGAACGAGGCTCTGGACACCGGCTGGATCTCCTCCGAGGGACCGTTTATCAGACAGTTCGAAGAACGATTTTCGGCGGAAGTCGGGCGCAAATACGGCATAGCGGTTACCAACGGGTCCGCTGCTCTTGATGTGACCGTTTCCGCTCTTGGAATAGGCCGGGACGATGAAGTCATCATGCCCGCTTTTACCATAATCTCATGCGCTGCATCCGTGGTGAGGGCCGGCGCGGTACCTGTCCTTGTCGATTCCGACCCTGAAACATGGAATATGGATGTTGGACAGATCGAGAATAAAATAACCGCAAAGACCAAAGCAATCATGGTTGTGCACATTTATGGGTTGCCTGTTGATATGGCGCCGATCATGGAGCTTTCGAATAAGTACAACTTGAAAATCATTGAGGACGCTGCAGAAATGCACGGCCAAACATACCGGGGGAGAAAGTGCGGCAGTTTCGGTGAATTAAGTGCCTTCAGTTTTTACGCTAACAAACACATTACCACCGGAGAGGGTGGAATGGTTGTAACGGACGATGAGCAGATAGCCGAAAAGTGTCGTTCATTACGGAATTTGTGTTTCGTGCCAAATAAACGGTTTGTGCATGAGGAACTCGGATGGAATTTCAGGATGACCAACTTGCAGGCCGCCCTTGGTTTAGCGCAACTTGAGAAGCTTGATGAATTTGTGGAAAGAAAAAGAAGAATGGGCAAAATGTACACGGAATTATTGGGTGATATAAAAGGGATACGGTTGCCGAAACCGATGGCGGATTACGCGGAAAATATCTATTGGGTTTACGGGATAGTCTTGAACGACGAGGTTGTTTTTGACGCCGAGGAGGCCATGAGGAGGCTTTCTGAAAAATCGGTAGGTTCAAGACCTTTTTTCTTCCCCATGCACGAGCAGCCTGTTTTCCGCAAAATGGGATTGTTTAAAGAAGACAAGTTTCCTGTGGCGGAAAGATTAGCCCGGAGGGGCTTTTATATTCCGTCAGGTATGGCTTTAACCGACGAACAGATGAATTACGTTGCTGATGCTGTTCGAGAGGTAATGAAGTGAAAAGGGGGGGGACATAGCACTGAAGGTTAACGCTTTGCTCCATGCACTTTGCGACGCGAAAAGGATATGACTAACAGGAAGGACGGAATAAAGAGCGTTTTATCTCTCGTCATAATTCTCAGCGTCGTTTTCTTCTTTTATCAGGGCTTTCAAAGAAATTGGACGAGTATTCAGTCGCATACGTTAAAGTTAAATTTTATTTTTATTTTATTATCGCTTCTTTCCCTATTAATTACTTACCTTCTTTCCACCTACGGCTGGCATCTTGCGCTCAATACCTTATCGAGCATAAAAAAGATAACCTTCTCTCAAAGCGTCGCCACGGTGAACACCAGCAGCCTCACTAAATACATTCCCGGAAAGGTCTGGTCTTATGCACTTCAGATGTATTGGCTGGTCAATGCGGGTTTTTCGAAATCCCTGATCGTATATGTAAATCTCATCAATCTATCCATTTCAATAATTACTTCCCTGATAGTAGGTCTCGGCTATTTATTCTTTTCTCCAGGCATATTCCCTTATACGGTTCCTTTTTTTTTCCTGTTCATATTAGTAGTGTTCGATATTTGTTTTATAAGATTCAATTCGTCCATCGTTAATGGGATGATATCACTATTCAACAGGATGTTTAAAAGTGATATCAAGTATTTTGATATATCGCATAGGTTGCTCGTTGACCTGCACCTGATTCATTTTCTTGCCGCTTTCTGCTTCGGCATTGGCGCGTTTCTGCTCTGCTGCGGCATCGGCTTCGAAGTCGCTCCCGGCAAGATTCTGCTCGTGATGTCGTCTCTGCTGATCTCCGATGTCATCGGGTTTCTGGCTGTTATCGTCCCCGGCGGATTGGGAGTGAGAGAAGGAGTCATGTATCTGATGTTGAACAACGTCTCAACAGGCGCATTGTCTCTCATATTACCCATCGCAAGCCGGATCGCCAATATGCTTGTTGATGTAGTACTCGGTACAATAGCTTTTGTCATGTTGAGAAGATTTAACGCTGCAGGCGAAGTCAAAGAAAACGCAGGGACGGCAAAATAGTCATAACTCTCAAGGAGGTAGTTTCCACATGGTCTTTAAGGAAGAATACGCCGGCGCTTATGATGCCCTGTATCAGGACAAGGACTACGAAAAAGAGTGTGATTTTGTGGAAGCCCTTTTTAAGAAATACAATTACCGGCCGAAAACGATCCTTGATCTCGGATGTGGCACCGGCGGCCATGCGCTGATACTTGCCAGGCGGGGATATAAAGTCAGTGGCGTGGACGGGTCCGCGGCCATGCTTGAGATTGAAAGAAAAAAAAAGGAGGACCAACGGCTCGAAATTGAGTTCATAGAAGGAGATATAACCGAAATATCGTTAAACAGAAAATTTGATGCGGTCATATCCATGTTTGCCGTCATGGGCTATCAGACGACCAATGCTGCCCTTGCGGCGGCCTGCGACGTGGCGAAAAAATCTCTGGTCCCTGATGGGATGTTCATGTTTGACTGCTGGCACGGACATGCCGTTATTGCCGATAAGCCCGCGCCCCGCATGAAAGAGATAAGCTCAGGCAGCGGCGAAAAGATCATCAGATTCACGTTGCCTGAGATTGATGTCATGAACCATGTGGTGAAAGTCAATTTCAAAGTATGGCAAATAAGGGGCAATGAATTCAAGGAGACCATCGAGGCTCACCCCATGAGATTTTTATTCCCGCAGGAGACCAAATACTTTCTCGAAGTTGCCGGATTTCATTCCGTGGACTTGTATCCTTTTCTCGACGTGGATATGCCGTTGACGGATAAAGACTGGAACATGATGGTGGTGGGGAGATGAGAAAAACAGGAGACGCCTCCAGTGTCGAATGGTGTCTGATGTGTTATCCCTATTATCCGTCAAGAGATACGGGAAGAGGGCATGACCGGTATATTTTTGAGTTAAAACAAAATATCGCAAAGGTATGCCCTGATATAAACCTGCGTCTTCTGCATCAGGGATTTTCCAAAGGAGTTTTAACGGCGGGGATTAAGCTCTTTAAATTCATGGCCGATTTACTCTTCACGAGAGCGGATTTATATCATGCTATTTCGCCTATAGGCGGGGCTATAGCGGCCTTATTGGGCAAAGCCCCACTTATAGTCACGATACACGACCTGATACCCTTTCATCTCAGTGGGTATGATTATGCGTGGAAATACTGGTGCGCGAGACTTTGTGCCCGGGTAAGCGTGAAAAAAAGCGATGCTATAGTTGTGCCGTACAAAGTGACCAAGGACGAACTTGTTTTACGGTTCAATGTGCCTGAGTCAAAAATACATGTGGTTAACTATGGCGTAGACCATATGACTTATTATCCGCGCCCCGCTGACATAAGATCAACCAGACGGATCCTCTATGTCGGGGAAGTGAGTCGATCCAAAGGGGTAGATGCACTCATCAAAGCGTTCGGTATTGTCAAGAAAAGCATCGGCGATGCGGAGTTGTTGATCGGCGGCAAAAAAAGCAAGGACCAGCCTATGCTTGAAGGACTGGCTCGCGAATTGGGGCTGAAAGAGGGAAGCTTCCTGGGATATATTCCGGAAGAGGATCTTCCTCGTTATTACTCCTCTGCAGCGATAATGATCTTTCCTTCCAGGTGTGGTTTTGGTTTATCCACCCTTGAAGCCATGGCGTGCGGCACTCCCGTAATAGTAGGGGCTGTCCTCGATGCCCCGGAATTTTTGGCTGAAGCCGGGATACTGGTGAACCCTGACGATATAAACGACCTGGCACAGAGCATTATAAAGGTACTGACTGATCTGGGATTGAGGGAGCAGTTGTCCGCTAAAGCGGCTGAAAGGGCAAAGGCATTTTCTTGGGAGAAAATGGCAAGAGAAACAGGAGATATCTATGATGGTACAATGCAAACAAAGGCGGGGAGATAAAAAGTAATCCATCACTACTTATCCACTGCTTCTAAATTTCCCCCCCCTGTATTTAATGGAGCTATTTCCTTCTTATGAGCTACGGAACAGATAATATTCTCATAAATTAGCGGCATGCTGTCGAATTAGTTATTTCACATTTTGTTTCTCGCTTTACCGACTACGATATAGCCGGAACCCCAATCCATATTTAAAGATAGGACTTGTAGAAGATAAAAAGGAAATATAATAAAATCATTGAATAATAACCGAAACAGGATATTCTTCTTTCTTATTATACCACTTTCTTTGGACCGGTCCTCCCTGTTTACATTACAGCCATCTTTTGCTTCACCCCGTCTGCTTGCATGAAGGAGTGGATCCAGCAACACGGTTAAGGGAAAACCATAACACCAAATGAATTGCACGGTGATTCCGCATTTCCTGCAGAGTTCTTTCAACTCCTCTTTTTCATACCTTCGGTAGTGACCAACTGCGATGTCGCTGTCTCCCCATTTGTTCTTATGAGCCGAAACAGAAATGATTATTTTTCCTCCATCGGCCAGCAGACTTACCCATTTTTCTAACGCTGCTGCATCATCTTTAATATGTTCTAAAACTTCATAAGCCATAAGGTAGTCATATTTCATTTGCCCCATGTCGGTTTCTTTTTCATATAGTATAATTCTTCTTTTTAACCCGTCATTTCTCGCGATGCGCTCGCTTGCATTCTTTATGGCTAATGTTGAAAAATCAAAACCGTAGGTTTCCAGTCCCAGCTTTGCGTAAAGCAAAAGCAGGTAGTGTAAAATATTTTGTGTGAAATTCATAATGGCAAAAAAGGTAGAAAAA